>WRAL01000150.1 GCA_009780285.1 Treponema sp. | reverse complement strand
GCGCCCAAAGGGTCGGCGCCCAAAGGGTCGGCGCTTTCGGCTGAAAAGATTGTCGGCGCAAGAAGGAAGGCCTCCTCGTCGCCGGTGGAAAGGCCGTAGCTATACCCGACGGAGGCCCAGCGCGCGACGCCCGGCGTCCCGGCCAAGGGCGTAAGGAAGCGCTCCTCGTCCTGCGGCTCAAGGGAATCGGCCAGCGTTCCTTCCAGCCTGTGCCAGGCACGCAGGTCCCTGCCCCCCCGAAAATCCGCCTGCGCCCGGGCAAGCGCGTTTCTTGCCGGGAAGCCGCCCTGCGCCGCGAAGAAAAAGCCCCCGGCCTGCGCCGAGGCGGAAACGGGCAGAACGAAATCGCGGGAAATGCCGGCCGGATCGCCTTCCGCCGGGGCGAAAGGGTAAATTTCAAGGCGCATCGCGTAAAAGGCCGCGCGGCCCGGCGCCTCCCACAGGAGGGCGCCGGCGCCGTCGCTCATCCTTCCCGCCTTCAGGACCGTCCCGCCCTGGATCCAGGCAAGGTAGGGGTCCAGCCGCGCGTCGAAATCAAGCCGGGCTTCCAGAAGAACGTTGATTCCGGGGGGAATCAGGCGCGTCTCAAAAACTCCGGGCAAGGAAACGGAGATGTCCAGCAGATCGAAGCGCGCGCCGGCCACGTAAAAAAACGGAATTTCCGTGCGCCAAAGCACTCCTCGACCGCCCAGCGCCTCGAAAACCAGGTCGTGCCGGCCTATCGCGGCGCCTTGAGGAAGGGAAAAACGCGGCAGCGCGTCGGAAAAGGATTCGAGCGCCACTTCAAGGCCGCCGGACGATCGTTCGCCCCGCGCGCCTACCAGGTACGTGATGGCTTCGCCGACGATCTCGCCCCGGGAATCGCGCATTTGCGCCGAAAGGGCCGTCAGCCCGGAGCCGCTTCCCGGCGTGACGGCGAAGGCGGGGAAAATCTCGTCGCCGGCCCGTATCACCGAGGCGCCGTCGCCTAAAAATTCCCCGTTGACGCTGGCCACGACCCTGTAGGCCTCCCCGGTCTGCAAGACGGAATCCATCTCCCCGCATGAAGTCAGCAGAGAGAAGGCTATTAGCGGAAAGGCTGTTCGCGCGACGGCTCTTAGCGTCATACGCGCACTATAGCGCATGGCGGGGAAAAAATCCATCGTCAGGCAGAGTATCCTGCGTTCGAAATCACTGTCCCTTGCAAAGCTCGACGGCGAAGCGCGCGATCCGGTCGAAATTCTCGGGGGTAAGGCGCGGGAGGGTGTCCTCCGGGCCGTTTATGCGCCGCCAGGTTTCCGGAAAAAAACGGCGGGCCGAGGCGGAGCCGAAAATGATGGCGTCGGCGATGGCGGGCCTGTTGCGCAGGAGCGAGGCGAAAGGCGCCGCCTCCGAGGAAGGCAGCATGGTGATCGTCTGCGAGGGAATGCCGCCCTGCAAAAAGCCCGCGTCGTCGGAAAAAGGGGTCGGCGCGGATAGAACGTGGCTGGTCCCCAGCGCGCGCGCAGTCTGAAAAACCTTTTCCCGCAGCGCCTTCATCCTGCGGCCCTTGGCGCTCATGGCGCGCTCGGGGGTTTTTTGGAAAAGATAGTCCGCCGTGCTGGAAACGACGAAGGTCTCCCCGGTGCCGCAGGCGTCGAAGTTGAACACCCGCGCCGCGCCCAGCCCAAGGCGGCGCAGCTTGAGCGCCAGGCTGTAGGCGCCCTGCTCGCAGATCCCCTGCCCCGTTCGCAGTTCCTCGCTGTCGGTAAAAATTATCATCCATTTGGGCGAATCCTGGCTTTCCGCCATGCGCAGCGCGGCCTTAAGGAGGATAAAGACCGCGGCGCTGTTGTCGTTGGCGCCGGGGCTTCCGTCCACGCGGTCGTAGTGCGCGGTTAGAATCGTCGGGCTTTCGCCCTTGAAGGGGAAGGCCCCGCCGGGAGGAAGGCTTAGATCGACGCCGGGGGGGAACACAAAGAAATGCCTGTCGTCCCTTATCGAAAGCACGACCGAATTAAGGCCAAGGCTCCGCACGCGGCGCAAAAGCACTTCGAAGCGATCCGCCCCCGGCGCGATGAAGTCGAGGAAAGCGTCGAAGGGGCTTTGCGTCGCCCAGAGCGCGGCGCGCCCTTTCGTCATGCCTACAGCCTGCGCGCCTCGAAACGCCGCGACGGAATTTCAAGCTCCCTCTGCGCCTGGACTATGCGCAGCTCCATTATCTTCCCGGGCGCCTGTCCCTTGGACGCGCGCTCGCTGAAATGCTTCCAGCTTTCGCTTAGGATCCCGAAAATCGAGCCGATGCAAAGCTCCAGGGCCTTTTGCGCGTCGCCGGTTTCCAGGTAGCGCGAAAGAAAGGTCGCCGCGGTAAGGTCGCCGCAGCCGGCGGCGCCCACGTCTATGGGCAGGCAGGGGGTTTGCGCCATGTACATGCCGCTTTTGTCCGAGGCGATCATCCCGATAGTGTCGGAGCCGGAGTCCCCGCCGCGAAAGCTCGTCACGAGAACCACGCGCGGGCCTTTTTCGTGCAGCTTTTCGATGGCGAGGCGCGCGTCGTCAAGGCCCCGGATTTCCACGCCGGAGAGAAGCTCCAGCTCGAACTCGTTGGGGGTGATTATGTCCGCGATGGGAACGAGCAGGCTTTTGATAACGTCCGGAATGTCGGGCCGCACGTAAACGCCCCGGCCCACGTCGCCCATCACCGGATCGCAGCAGTACAGCGCCGCAGGAGCCGCCGCGCGCGCCTTTTCGACGGCCTCGGCGATCGCGCGGGCTACCGAGGCGTCGCCCAGATAGCCGGAAAGGACGGCCTCGCAGCCGGGAAGCGCGCCGCGCTCCTCCAGCCCGGCGACAAGCTCCTGGACAAGCTCGCCGCCCAAAACGCTGCCGCGCCAGGCGCCGTAGCCGGTATGATTCGAAAATTCGACCGTATTGATCGCCCAGACTTCCCTTCCCAGCTTCTGCATGGGAAAAACCGCCGCCGTGTTTCCGGCGTAGCCGTACACGACGTGGGATTGTATCGATAAGATTGCCATATTTTCCTTCATGAGCGCGCCAAGCCGGCGCCTTGAGTTCTTTATATAAGTATGAAGCGCCTGCCGGTGTTTTTCAATAGCGCCGCCGTCGCGATGGCATTGCCGTCGCGATGGCTAACTACGGCGCTCGCTATGGCCGATAATGAAGCGATGCTGTTTGATTTTTTTTTCGCCCTAAAAAGAATAAAAGTTTTCGCGCTGGTTGGGGAAAGCGGCACGGGAAAAAGCTTCCGCGCCAAGCTCGTGGCGCACAAGTACGGCATCGAGTACATAATCGACGACGGGCTTCTGATCAAGGACTCGAGGATCATAGCCGGGCATTCGGCCAAAAAGGAAAAGTCCTTCATGGCCGCCGTGAAGGTGGCGCTGTTCGACGACAAAAAGCGGCGCGATGAGATCGCGCGAAAGCTGCAAAGCGAGAAGATCAAAAAGCTGCTCCTGCTTGGCACCTCGGAAAAAATGGTCTGCAAAATCGCCGCGCGCCTGCAAATACCGCAGCCGAAAAAAATCATCAAAATCGAGGACATCGCCACCCAGGACGAGATCGACAAGGCCATCAGAACCCGGCGCATCGAGGGAAAGCACATAATCCCCGTGCCGGCCATCGAGATCAAGCGCGCCTACCCCACTATCTTTCACAACGCGATGAGGATTTTTATGGGCCGGCGCGAGACGAAAATCGGGCCGACCGCCGGCGTCCACGAAAAGTCCGTGGTGCGGCCTTCGTACTCCAAGCGCGGCAGGGTGATAATTTCCGAGGCGGCGCTGAGCCAGATGGTGATCCACTGCGTCGACGAATACAGCCAGGACATTCGCATCAAGAAAATACTTGTTCGCAGTTCCGAAATAGGCTATAATCTGGCGATAACCGTCGACGTTCCCTACGGCACGCAGCTTGGGGGAAACATACACGACTTGCAGCGCTACGTGATCGACAACATAGAGCGCTACACTGGCATTCTGATCGAGGGAGTGAACATCATCATTGACAGGATTATCCAGTAGGAGGGATATGATTAGGCGCGTTTTTTTGGCTCAGGCCCTGCTTCTCGCTTTCGCCGGCGCTGCCGGCCTTGCCGCCGCCGAGGAGCGCTTCGAAATCATCCTTGAGGCCGCCGACGGGATGGCGGACGGCCAAAGCCTCCGGCGGAGCCTCGCCGCGCAGCTTGAAGGCCGCTTCGACGAGTTCAACCGGATTTTCCGCTTCGACCCCGAGCGCCTGGAAGGGCCGCTTGCCGTCCGCGCCTTTGGAGAGCGGCTCGCCTACGAAAGCCACGTGGAGGCGCTTTCCGGCCGGCCGGCCGCCTCGGGCGCGACCTACCTGCATTTCGAGGATCCGGCGCTTCGCGAGCTTGCCGTCGATCTTTCGGGCGATTGGGACAGGGAAGGCATCGCCGAGGGCGGCGCCGAGGGCGGGATCGGCGAGCTTTCCTTTCAGGCCTTCGCGCAGTTCCTTCGCGCCTTCGTTCCCAATCCGCCTGAGTGGATTTTCGCCGGCTTCGGCGCGCGCTTCGCGGCGCTTTCCATAGACGGGAACGGCGTCGCGTCCCTCGAGGAAAGCCAGGCCTGGCTCGAATCGGTAAAGGCGATGCCGCTTTTGCCGGAGCCTTTCGAGATCATGTCCGCCGACGCGGATCTTGAGAATTTCGTCGGCCTTGCCTGGTCGCTCGCCTCTTTTTTCGTCAGCCATTCGGAGGGCTCCTACCTTCGCAGCCTGGGCGAAAGCATCGCCGCGCTGCGCGACGACGCAAGCGCCGAGGAAAACGCCGCGCTTGCCCTTGCGCGCGTGGCCCAGTGGCACAAGCCGGAGGAAATCGCGCTAAGCCATCGCGCTTACCTGGACTCGCGCGAAACCTTC
>WRAL01000149.1 GCA_009780285.1 Treponema sp. | reverse complement strand
GGCTTTGGCGCCTCCGGCGACTACCGGCTGTCGGATTACCGCGCCTCGGAGGGCGAGGCTTTTTTTAAGGTAGCCGCCTTCCGGCGCGAGCTTTGCCTTCGCGTCCCCGGCCGGCATCAGGCGCTTAACGCCGCCGGCGCCCTCGCCCTCTGTGGAATCCTGCTCAAGGAAGAGCGCGGCGAGGCCTGGAACGATGCGCTCGTCGAGGCGGCGGCGGGGGCGTTGCGGGAATTTCGCGGCGCGAAAAGGCGCTCGGAGCTTATAGGGCGCGCCGGCGGAATCGTCTTCATGGACGACTACGCGCATCACCCCACGGCCATCCGCACAACGATAGCCGGCCTGCGCGCCTTCCATCCCGGCAGGCGAATCTTCGCGAGCTTCATGTCCCACACCTACTCGCGCACCGAGGCCCTGCTCGACGATTTCGCCGAGGCCCTGCTCGCCGCCGACGCCCTGGTCCTTCATAAAATCTACGCCTCGGCCCGCGAAAAGGCGCCGGAAGGCTTTGACGGAACGGCGCTTTTCGACAAAATCGCCGAAAAAAAAGGCGGCGCGCGGGGCGACGAGCTACTCTACGTCGACGAGCCGGCCGACGCCTTCGAGCCATTGACCCGGGCCCTAAGGCCGGGCGACCTTTTTTTGACCCTCGGCGCCGGCGACAACTGGCCCCTGGGCGAAAGGCTTTTCCAATACTTCGACGAAGGGAGCGAAAAATGAGAAGCATGACCGGCTTCGCCTGGGCGGAGCGCTCGCAGAACGGGATCGCGGTCTCGGTGGAGATAAAGGGCCTGAACTCTCGCTATCTTGAGGCGCAGATATTCTGCCCGCCCTGGCTTTCGCGGCACGACGCGAAAATCCGCAGGATAGTCTGCGAGGGCTGCTCGCGGGGAAAGATCGAGGCGCAGATTCGCGCGCGGGACGCGGGCTCGCCTTTCGCGCTTTCGGTAAACGAGGCGGCGGCGGCGGCCTACCTTAAAGCGATAGAAAGCATAGGACTGGCGCTGGGGATCGAGGGATCGGCGCGGGCCCTCGATCTGGCGAAGATGCCCGGCGTGATCCAGGGCGAGAAGGCCGAGCCGGACGCGGACGCCTTTTGGGCGGCGCTGGAGCCGACGCTGCACGAGGCGAAGAAGGCCTTCGACAGGGAGCGCGAAAGGGAAGGCGCGCACACCGAGCTCGACGTTCTTGCGCAGATCTCGCGGATAGAGGAAGCGCTGGGGGTCGCGCGAGGGCAGGCGCCGGCTTTGGAGGCCGCGGTCGCCGAAAGCATCCGCGCGCGCTTCGCCGAGCTTTCCCTTGGCGTGGCCATCGACGAAAGCCGCGTCCTTGCCGAGGTCGCCTCCTACCTGGTCAGGCACACCGTTTCCGAGGAAATATCGCGCCTGGAAGCGCACCTGGGCGAATTTCGCGCGGAAACGGCGCGAAACAAGCGGCCCGGGAAAAAGCTGGACTTTTTATGCCAGGAAATACTGCGCGAGATCAACACGATAGGATCGAAAAGCGCCGTGGCCGAGGTAAGCCGCGCGGTGGTGGACATGAAGGAGGCGCTGGAAAACGCGAGGGAGCAGCTTCGCAATGTGGAATAAATGAAAAAAGACCTTAAAATCGCCGTCTCCGGAAAGAGCGGCTGCGGAAACACCACGGTAAGCCGGCTCGTCTCCGAGCGCCTGGGCCTGCGATTCGTCAACTTCACCTTTCGCGCCCTGGCGCGCGAGACGGGAATCGGCCTTGAGGACGTTCTGGACATGGCCGCCAAGGACGAAAGCTGGGACAGGGAAGTCGACCGGCGCCAGCTCGAGCTCGCGCGCTCCGGCGACGGCTGCGTCCTTGGCTCGCGCCTGGCGATATGGATGCTCAAGGAGGCCGACGTAAAGGTCTACCTGCGAGCCAGCGCCGAAACCCGAGCGGCGCGGGTGATCATGCGCGAGGGCCAGACCCGCGAGTCCACGGCCGCCTTCACCGCCGAAAGGGACCGGCAGGATCGCGAGCGCTACATGCGCATTTACGGGATAGACAACGACGAGTACGGCTTTGCCGACCTGATCATAGACACGGACAAAATCGCCCCGGAGGAAATCGCCGACATGATAGTCCGGGCGGCCCTGGCACGGTAAAAAGCGGCTGAACGGAATCGAACCGTCGTCTCCAGCTTGGAAGGCTGGGGTAATAACCATTATACGACAGCCGCGCTGATTGGATTGTAGCCGAAATCGCGGATTTCTGTCAAGCGCGGCGCGCTCGCCCTGCAGTCGGGATATTGGCTGGGGCAGCCAATCCTTTGGCCCCGGCCTTTCGCGCGAAGGCCTGGGGAATGAGCCGTGATGGGTTCGAACCATCGACCACCGCCTTAAAAGGGCGATGCTCTACCAACTGAGCTAACGGCCCGGAACGCGCATGGCGGGCGGCCTTTCGGCGGCCCGGCCAGCGTCCGATTAATCCTACGAAATATTAGGGAAAGTGTCAACCGCCCCGCGCCGATTTTTTCTCGCCGGCCGTCCCCGCCGGGCGCTTGACACTTTTCGCCGCTCGAGGCATACTGGAAAGCGTAAAGCGGCTTGCGCCGCCTTTCGTACCTACACCAAACAAGGAGAGCCGGAATGCCCTGCGGAAGAAAGCGAAAGCTGCGGAAAATCGCCACCCACAAGCGCAAAAAAAAGCTGCGGAAAAATAGGCACAAAAACAAGAAATAGCGGAAGCGAGCGCGACATGCCTGAAAAAGCCGAAATTCTGCCCCTGCTTTCAGGTCCCGAGGACCTGAAACGCCTGGGGCCGCGCGCGCTCGACGCGCTGGCCGGCGAAATCAGGGACGCGATCGTTTCGGCCGTCGCGCGCAGCGGCGGACACCTCGCCTCGAACCTGGGCGTGGTGGAGCTAAGCATAGCCCTTCACCGGGTTTTTTCCTCGCCCCGCGACAAGATCGTCTGGGACGTGGGCCACCAGTGCTACGCGCACAAGCTGCTGACCGGGCGCGCCGAGCGCTTTGGCGAGCTTAGGCAGGCGGAGGGGCTTTCGGGCTTCCCCAAAAGGGACGAAAGCCCCCACGACGCCTTCAACACCGGCCACGCCTCCACCTCGATCTCGGCGGCGCTGGGAATGCTCGCGGCGAAGGGCGCGCTGGGCGAAGGCGGCAAGGCCATAGCGGTGATCGGCGACGGCGCCCTCACCGGCGGGCTGGCCTACGAGGCCCTTTCCCACGCCGGGCATTTGGGCCTGCCCCTTATCGTCGTGCTGAACGACAACGCCATGTCGATAAGCCCCAACGTCGGCGGAATTTCCAAGTACCTGAGCCGCCTTTCGATGAAGTCCGGCTACCAAAAGTTCCGGCGCTATTTCGACGCGGCGGCGCAGAAAATCCCGATTATCGGCGGCGCTTTCTTCGATTACGTCGTTCGCCTCAAGCGCGCGGTGAAAGCCGTGTTCTACATCGACAATTTTTTCGTCGATCTGGGCTTTGAGTACGTCGGGCCTATCGACGGGCACAACCTTCGCCTCCTGGAACGGGTTCTCAAGGACGCGAGGCAGCTCGGACGGCCGGTGGTCGTCCACGCGATCACGCGCAAGGGCAAGGGCTACGGCTTCGCCGAGAACGATCCGGGCGGCTATCACGGCGTGGGCGCTTTTTCCGTCTCAGGCGGCCTTGACGCCGCGCCGGACGAAAAGGCCCCGACCACTTTTACGGACGCTTTTTCCACGGCCATCGTTCGCGCCGCCGAGCGCGACGGCCGGGTCGCCGCGCTTACCGCCGCCATGGAAAAGGGCGCCGGGCTTTCGCCCTTCAGGGCCGCCTGGCCCGGGCGCTTTTACGACGTTGGCATAGCCGAGGCGCACGCGGTGACCTTCGCCGCCGGCCTTGCCGCCGGGGGAATGCGCCCGGTCGTCGCGATTTACTCCACCTTTATCCAGCGCGCCGTGGATCAGGCCATACACGACGTGGCCCTGCAAAACCTGCCGGTCGTGTTCGCGCTGGATCGCGCCGGCTTCGTGGACGGGGACGGCGACACGCATCAGGGCCTTTTCGACCTGGCGCTTTTCCGGCCCATTCCCAACATGACGATCCTTTCGCCGGCCGGCGAGGGCGAGCTTCGCATGATGCTGGACCACGCGCTCGCTCTTGAGGGCCCGGCGGCGATTCGCTATCCCAAGGGCCGCTGCCCTCAGGAAGCGCCGGAAATGTCCCTGCCCCTGGAAACCGGCCGGGGCCTCTGGCTTCGAAGAAAGCCCGAAAGCCGCGTCTGCCTTGCCTTTACCGGCGGGCTTTATCCGCAGGCGATCGAGGCGGCGGACAGGCTCCGGCTTGAAGGCCTGGAAATCGATCTGTACAGCCTGCGCTTCCTAAAACCCGTGGACGAGGATTACCTGGAGGGCGTTCTTAATTCCTACGACGCGATGGTTTTCGCCGAGGAAGGAATCGCGCCGGGCGGCTTCGGCGAGTACGCCTGCTCCCTTGCGCTTCGGCTCGGATGCCGCGCGCGCGTCGGCGTTCTCGCCGCGAGGGAAGACTTCGCCGAGCGCGAGCGCTCGCTGGGAACGCGCGCGCAGCTTTTGCGCAAGGCCGGGCTTGACGGCGAGGGGATCGCGCGGGGGATTTTGGATATAGCCCGGAAGGCGCGCCGATAAAAGTCCGGCGGCCTTTTCGCCTATAGCCGTATATCTTCGCGCGAAATTCATGTAAAATACCCCCATGAACGCCCGCAATCCCCGCAAAGACGACCCCCAAACCGACCCGCTGGAAAAGCAGCTCTGGAAATCCGCCGACAAACTGCGCAAGAACATCGACGCGGCCGAGTACAAGCACGTCGTCCTCGGCCTTATCTTCCTTAAATACATCTCCGACGTTTTCGACGACCTTTACCGCAAGCTG
>WRAL01000148.1 GCA_009780285.1 Treponema sp. | reverse complement strand
TTCCGGGCGTATCCTGATGACGATGACGCGGGGGAGGATTGTTTTTGGGGAGTAGTCCCCAAACTTTACCGCAACACAACTTCCGTCCTGCCAAAGCCGCCAAGCTCCGGATGCGCGAAAAAATAATCCTCCACAGCAGGATCGTTCTTAAGCATTTCATGTACGCCTTTTTGCAAAATGCCTTCTCCCTTGCCGTGAATCACGCCAAAAGTTTTTAGGCCGCAGAGCGCGGCCGCGTCTATCTGGCGGCGCAATGCCTCGCGCGCCTCGTCCATGCGCATGCCCAAAAGCCGAAGCTCCGCGCGGGCCGTCGGCGAGGAAGCGTAATCCACTCCGGAAATTTGGGCGCGGGGGGGAGGGGAGGGCGCCGCGGGCTCAAGTTCGCTTTCAGGAAGACTTATTTTAAGCGAACCGATTTCCACGATCCAGGTAGTGCCGCCGGCGCTTTTTTTGTCCTTGCGAGCGATCGTTCCCCGCCTGCGCGCTTCCCCGGCAAACACTTCCATGCCCGGCGCGAAGGGCGGCGCTCCATTCGCAGCGGCGCAATCCCCGGGGGATCGCGCGGTTTCCCTTTTCAGCCTTTGCGTTTGCGTCGCAAGCGAACGCCGTTCCTCGTCAACGAGCGCGCTTTCCGCTTCCGCCGCGAGGGCAAGATTTTTTAAAAATTCATTTACCTTTAATGTTTTTTCGCGGGTTATTTCCCCCTCGCGCAGCTCGCGCACCAGGTTTTCCAGGGTTTTGCGGCTTTCGTCCAGCAGCAGCCTCGCGCCGCCTGCAAAGCCGGCCTTTAGCTCCAGTTCCTTTTGTTTCAGGCGTAGTTCCTTTAGGTCCGACTTTCGCCTTTCCTCGTGCAGGTGCGCCTCCTCAAGCCTTGCCTGCGCGCCCAGCGCGTCAAGCTCGCGGTGCTTGTCCTTAAGGCCGCCTATAAGCGCGCTTACGTCGGAGTGGCCTTCGTCTATATAAAGCCTTGCGCGGGCGACGATCCCGCGCGCGAGCCCGTTGCGCTCGGCGATTTCAAGCGCGCGGCTTTCGCCCGGGATTCCGGTGATGATCCTGTACGTGGGCGAAAGCGTGTCGGAATTAAATTCGACCGAGGCGTTTTCGACTTCAGCCCTTGTGTAGCCGTAATTCTTTAAAATTCCGTGATGGGTGGTTACTAAAAGGGTCGCGCGCTTTTCGATAAGACAGTCCAGAACGGCCATCGCGATGGCGCAGCCTTCCTGCGGATCCGTTCCTGAACCAAGCTCGTCCAAAAGCGCAAGGGAACGGGAGGCGCAATGCTTTATAATGCCCGCGATATTGGCTATGTGCGCGGAAAACGTTGACAATGATTGCCCGATTGACTGCTCGTCGCCTATGTCGGCGAAAATTCCGTCGAAAACAGGAAGCGCGCTGCCCTCGGCCGCCGGAATCGCAAGGCCTATTTGATTCATCATGGCGAGTAGGCCCAGGGTTTTTAGCGTGACGGTCTTTCCGCCTGTGTTAGGCCCGGTGATTATAAGGGCGCGCGCGTCCGCGCCGTCAATCGAGCCCTTTTTCATCGTAAGGTCGATGGGAACGGCGGTGCGCAGAAGCGGATGCCTGGCCTGCGAAAGGCTTACTTTCGCGTCGTCGCCGGAAATGGCGAAATTGGCCGAGGTTTCCAGCGAATATCGCGCCTTGGTCAAAATTATTTCTGCGGCAATAATCGCCAGATGAAAAGCCTTTAAGTCAAAACGTCGTTCTGAAATAGCGCAGGTAAGGTTAAGCAAAATTTTTCGAATCTCGGCGGCAAGGTTTTTTGTCTCGATAATAATGTCGTTGTTTTTTTCGATGGCCTCTTCCGGCTCCACGAAAATCGTCTGCCCGCTTGCGGAAACCTCGTGAACGATCCCGCGAATCCTGCCGCGAAAGTTCGCCCGCACCGCAAGCACGATCCGCCCGTCGCGCTGGGAGGGAACGGCGGACTGCAGCATGTGCCGCACTTCATCCCTGGCCGCGTAGCGCGAGACCGCCGAGTCAAGGGCCGTCTTTAGGCCGCGAATCCTCTGCTTGATGGCGCGCAGCTCCGGAAGGTCGCGCATGTTTCCTTCCTTGTCAATAACCTTAAAGACTGCCGTCGCGACCGGCGCGCAGTCAGGCGGCGCGCCCAGCGTTTCCTGGAAAAGCGGATTTTGCGAAAGCCATTTGCGCAGTTCCTCCCCGCGCTCGGCGAAAAGGCCGATGGCGCAGGCCTCGTCAAGCTCAAGCGACGCGCCTTCCACGCCTAGCTTGGGAAGCAGGAAGCCAATCGAGGGCAGGGATCGGCGCGGCTCGCCCCCCTCGCCGATGAGCGCCATCGCGGCCTTTACCAATTCCTTTGTTTTTTCCACGGCAAGAGGATCCGCGCAGGGGATTTCCTCCCTTATAATGGCCGCGGCTTCCTCGCTCATCGATCCTTGCGCAAGACGCTGGAGGATTTCGTCGAACTCAAGCAGCTTGCGCGTTTTTTGCGCGAGCGCGGCCCTTTCGTCGCTTTCGTCAGGCATCTTTTTTTCCCCAGGACTTTATTTCGGCAAGCTCGTCGGAAATTCTTAAAAAGCTTTCATATCGATCCTCATGAATTGCGCCTGCGTGGACCGCTTCCATTACCTTGCATCCCGGCTCCTGTCGGTGCGAGCATGAAAGCCCGTAGCTGCACTTGCCGGCAAGCGGCTCGAACTCGCGCAGGTAGGAAATCAATTCCCGGCGCTCGATTCCCTCCGGCACGAAAAGGCGCATTCCGGGCGTGTCTATGACCCACGTGTCCTTGCAAAAATCATTGGAATATTCGCATAGCCGAATCATCGTGGCGAGCGTGGTCGTGTGGTTTCCCCGGTCGTATTTTTGGTTAACGATTCCCGTGCGGATGTCCAGGCCGGGCGCGAGCGCGTTTAGAAGGCTGGACTTGCCGACGCCGGACTGCCCGATAAAAACCGTTCGCTTGCCCATAACAAGCGCGCGCAGCTTTTCAAGGCCCTGGCCCGTTTTGGCCGAAACCTCGAGGAGATCGTATCCAAGGCGCTTGAAGTCCTCAAGCCTTTCGTCGGCGTCAATCGATATATCGTTGAGATCGATTTTATTGCAAACGATCGTGGAGTTTATGCCGGCGACGTCGGCCTGAAGCAAAACCCTGTCCAAAAAGCGCGGCCTAAAAGGGGGGGAGGCGCGAGTTGTAACGCAAACGATGCGATCCACGTTCGCCGCGAGCATTTGCGGGCTGCCTCCTTTTTGATTGTATCTGCTAAAAAAATTAGCGCGTTCCTCAAGCGCGACGATCATCCCCGCGCCGGAGTTTTTCGGATCCCTTTGCGCTTTTACCCTGTCGCCCGGCGCGATGGGATTATAGAAGCCTTTAACGTCTTTAAGGACTTTTCCTTTTAGCCTGCATTCGCGCGGCCGTTCCTCGCCGTCCGGAAGAACGAAAAACACATTGCGCGAGCCGTATAAAACAAGGCCGCTAAAGAAGTCCGCCTCGCGAGCGCCGCTCATTCCGGCTCCAGAAGCGAAAGCCCGCAGCCCAGAGCCTGCGCAAGCGCCGCCCATGAAGGCTCCGGAGGCGCGCCTCCGGTTAGGAATATTTTTCCCTGCGCCGGCGGCGTTTCCGTCCGCGCGCTCTCGCCGCGCGCCTCTTTCAGCAGGAATTCAACTCGCGAGGAAATGCCCCGCACCGATTCAAAAACCGTTATGTCCGGGCGCGCTTCCGCCTTGAACTCATCGAGCAAAAGCAGGAAATGCGTGCATCCAAGCACGAGCGCGTCGATTCCCTGCGCGCGCATCCGCTGGAGATACGAGCGCGCCATTTGCCGGCGCGCGTTTTCGTCCGCGCTTGCCATGCTATTTTCCACGAAGCGCACAAGTTCAGGCGCCGCCATTCCGATAATCTCGCTGTTTTCGTACAGGGCCTTAAAATCCGAAAGGCAGGATTCGCTTACGGTAAATTCCGTGCCAAGAACGCAGACCTTTCCGCTTTTCGACGCGGCGGTCGCCGGCTTTACCGCCGGCACCGTTCCCACGAAGGGAAGCGCGGGAAAAGCCTCGCGCAGCGCGCCCAGCGCGGCGATTGAGGCGGTGTTGCAGGCAAGAACGATAATTTCTGGATTGATGATAGTTATGATCTTATTGACAAGTTCCAATAGGATGGCGCGAAGCTCGGCGCCCTCTCGTCCGCCGTAGGGAAAATGCGCCCGGTCGGCAAGATAGGCGCAAGGAATCCCGGGGTTGCTTTCCCTAAAATGACGGAAGTAGGGGATTCCGCCAATGCCGGAATCCAAAAAAAGCGCGCCGCGTTTCGCGCCGCTGTCGCATCGATCGTTCATGCCCTTTACCCGAAAAGATCGTCGAAGGCGGCCCTTGCGCTCGCCGCCCGCGCGTTGGCCTTTTCCGCGTCGCCCTTGAGTCCTGCCGTCTCGCCGCGAAATTTTCGGTCGAGCGAAAACCAGTCGCAAAAGTTGGCGCGTTCCTTGTCAATCGGCGGCTCCGCGTTGGGCTCGGCGCAGTCCCCCCGCGCGCCGGGCCGGTAAAAACGGCAGCTGCGGCAGGCGCGAATGTCTTTCCCGCAGTCCGGGCACAAAAGCGAGCGTCCGAAAGGCTCCCGCGCCGTGATGGGGGAACCGCAATACCAGCACATGGCTTACGCTAGCGCATTTGAATGCGTGCGACAAGAGCGCCGGAAGGTGATAGCTTCCGGGCGCTCTTGCCGATGTTCAAGGAAAGCCCGCCGGAACTTGACTTAGGCCGCGCGCGCCGATACTATCTAGGCATGGACGAAATCAGGAAGGAGCTTGAGGGCATACGCAAGGCGTTCGAAACGCACAACGAGCTGGCGCGGGCCGCTCTTGAGGCGATTCCAAAGCCGGAAAACAAAT
>WRAL01000147.1 GCA_009780285.1 Treponema sp. | reverse complement strand
TGCGCCCGGCCGAGCTTTTCCGTGATTATATCCACGACGGTGGCGCAGGATTCAAGGCGGTTCCCCCGGTTAAGCCGGTTCGTGAAACCGCCGGCCATTACCGCCGCCTCGTCGGCCACGCGGTATTCCTTTTCGACTATCGAGGCCAGGATCACGATTTCGTGCAGGGCTTCCGGCGTCAGGGCCTGGCTTCCGTCGTACAGCGCGGCGAGCCTGGCGAAAAAGTTTTCGGCCATCGCCGCGACTATCCGTTCCGCCGAAAATCCCAGGGGGAAAATGTAGGTGTCCGGAAAGAGATAGCCTTCCATCGTCTCGCCGGGAACGCCGAAACGCGCGAGCATCTCCGGGCTTGAGGCCGCGGCGATAAAATCCTCGGCGCGTACAAGCCCGGCTTCCTCCATGACCAGCGCCGTCGCCCGCAGCGTGGCGCCCTCGCGCACCGTGACGCGCACAAGCTCGTCCCGGCCCTCTTCCAGAAGGCCGCGAATCGCCATCTGGCTCATCGGAAATTCGATCAGATAGCTGCCGATGCGGATGTGATCGTCGCGCATTCGGCCGAGCAGGTCCCAAAAATAACGGTTGCGGATGATTCCGGCGGCGGCGAGCCGGCTTCCCACCGAGCGCGCGGTTTCCCCCCGCCTCACCTCGAAGCGCAGGCCGCCATCCTCCAGCGAAACCCCGTCCACTTGGGGAAAGGGCGAAGGCAGGGCGGCCGGCGCCGTGTTGCTGTGAAAAAGAAAGGCGACGACGGCGACCGCGCCCAAGAGCGCGATCGTCGCGAGAGCGGCGAAAAAAACGATTATACGCCTGATAAATCGTGGCATGTCCTCTCCTGGGGCGCGAATTCCAGGGGCCGCTCGTGTGGCCCCGCATTCGCGCGTGTAACAACAATCCGCGCTCGCAAAGGTTACAGGTTATGGCTCCATCGCTAGTGTTCCGGAATATTCGGTTTGCAAAATCGAAACGTTCGGTAATTCCTTGCCGGGCAAGGAATTACCTCAACCTGCATACCGTCATTTGAATATTCCGGAACACTAGCGCCCTTTCCCAAGGCTAAGGCTTTACGCCGACTTGCGCAAGACGGAAAGCCGGGCTATGATTGCGGGACTGGAGGATATAGCTATGAGCAGCACGGTGCATATAACGAACGGCAGCTTCGAGGCGGAAGTATTGAAGTCCCCGTTGCCGGTTCTGGTGGATTTTTGGGCGCCTTGGTGCGGGCCATGCAAGATGATAGGCCCCATCTTGGATCAGATCGCCGAGGAGTACGACGGAAAGATAAAAATCGCCAAAGTAAATACCGACGAGGAAGCGGAGCTTGCCCAAAGGCACGACATTTCATCCATTCCTACCTTGGTTATTTACAAGGGCGGGGAAATCGTCGCGCGGCAGACCGGGTCGCTTCCCAAAAGGGGAGTGGAGGCCTTTTTCGCCGATTACATCTAGGCAAAGGCCGACTTCCAAATCGGCCTTTGCCATTGAGGTCTTCGCCGCGATGGCGCGGCGAAGACGCTCTTCCTTAACTAGTTCCCAAAACGGCCCGGATTGTTCGGCCTGCCGGGAGTGGCCCCGCTCGTAACGGTTATGTACCAGTCGCTTGCCGACCGGGAATTGCGACTCAGGCTTTCGTCCCGGTTGATCGTTCTGGTGTTCGTCGTGCCGGCCGACATTACGGCGTCGGATGGCCTTAGCGCGATCCCGTCCGCGCTGTGCCAGGCGCCGGCGCGGTGCAAGAAGTCCGCCGCGTCCGAAAAGGCGCTGCGCGGCCATGTCGCCCCGGAAGTTTCGGAAAGCGCCACCGCGTCAAGAACATTGTCGTCCTGATCCAGAATGTATACGATGTCGGTTTTTCGAAGCAGCTTGGCCGAGCCGGGAACCCAAAGATCCCTCGCCGTCGGCGACGCGTCCCTTCCGCCGGATTCCGCGAGGTTATCGCCAAGCTCGTCACGGCTTTCCGGCTCGATCTGCCTAAGGTGCAGGGTTATGCGCTCGCCGCTTCGCGCCTCCACCGGCGGAAACTCGTAGACCAAGGGCGAGGACGTATTGCTGGCGATAAAAACGCGAAGGCCGCCCATATTGCCGGCTCCCGTGGTCAGCATCTCGATAAATTCGGCGCGCGGGTTCGAATATTCCGTGCGCAGCTCCGTGATGAGAAGCGGGGGGACGCGATCGTTGCGCGCGCGGAAGGGCGCAAGGACGTGGATGGTATTGCCGCTTTCGTCCACGGCCAGAATCTCCGCGACCACTCTCTGGCCGGGGAGCAGCGCGCCCGAAAACAGCGCCGTTACCGTGCTGCCGTCTTCGATGGCCTCGATTTCGACCTCCGGATCGAAGCGCAGCGCGTCCACGCTTACCGGCTTGGAAAATTCGAACACGGCCTGGGTTTCCGACAGGGCCCGAGCGGAAATAAATACCGGCGTTTGGGAAACGCCAAGAATCAGCGCTGCGACGTCCTTTCCCGAAGTCCCCGAGCAGGCCGTCATCAAGAGCGCGGGGAAAAGCGCCGCCGCCAATAAAACAATGCCAATACGTTTCATTTTTTGTCTCCTTGCCTTATACATGGCGTGAAAGCGCGTTTTGCTTTAGTCCCGGCGGAAAAAATGAGGCTTTTTTGGACAAAATATCACTTGGGGAAACGCGGATTAAATAAGGAAGTTCAGCGTTTCCCGCGCGACTGCTTGCGCGGAGGCGGCTAGGGAAAGGCCCGAGACTGGCGGAACCAAAGGGGGAAACGCCGGCCGTAGGCGCCTCCCCCTTGGTAGCTTACGGCGTTATCGCTGGCCTTGTGGAGCCGGAGCTGTACGCGACGGCGAAGGTGCCGAGGAGGCGATTGTCCTGTCCCCGTATCCGCAGGTATACCGCGCCGGAGGAGGCCGCGACGAACGACTGTGGGTTGTTAAAAGCTCCTGGAATCCCAATAAAAATTTCCCCCCCATCCGCGCGCCAGGCATCCCCGAATGCGTACAAGGTTTTGGTTCCATCGCCATCTCCATCATTCCACCAGACGCGGTAGGTTTCCCCCTGCTCGACATCGAACGAGTACCATAGCTCGGTTGCCGTGGTCGTAATCTCGCCGTCCGTCCACTCGTCTTCCGTAAGGGCGATTGTATTGGCGGGAAAGTCAACCGGTATCGCCGGCCTTGTGTTGCCCGTGCTGTATACAATGCCGAAGGTGCCAGTGGAGCGAGCGTAAAGGCCGTCCAGCCCTCGAACCCTTACGTAAACCGTGCCGTCTGAAGTCGGCGTGAAGGTAATCGGGTTGGGAAAACCAGCGGCTCGCCCGATCGCTATTTCGCCGCCGTCCTCGTACCAGGCGCTTACCGCCGCCCAAAGGCTTTTGCTGCCGTCGCCGTCATACATATCATTCCACCAGACGCGGTAGGTTTTTCCTTGCTCGACATCGAAGGCGTGCCAGAGTTCGGTAACCGTGGCCGTAATCTCGCCGTCCGTCCATTGGTTTACCGTGAGGGCAATGGCATCAGCAGGAAAGTCAGGGGCAGGAAGTGCTGGCCTTGTTGCGCTCGCGCTGTACACAATGCCGAAGGTGCCGGTGTCGGAAGTATTCCATCCTCGAACCTTTACGTAAACCGCGCCAGAGGAAGCCGGCGTGAAGGTAATAGGGTTGTTAAAACCATAGGTTTGCCCGAACGCTATTTCGCCGCCGTCCTCGAGCCAGGCGTCTACCGCCGCGCCAAGGTTTTTGCTGCCGTCGCCTTCATACCCACCATTCACCCAAATGCGGTAGGTTTTTCCTGGCTCGACATCGAAGGCGTACCAAAGTTCCCTAGCCGTGGCCGTAATCTCGCCGTCCGTCCATTGGTTTTCAGTGAGGGCAATGGCCCACTTTGCATAGTTTGCATAGAGGGTAATGGACTGCGTTATTTCCTCGCTAAAATCAAAGGCCGTGGAAAAGTTGGCCTCCCTGTACCAGCCAAGGAAAACATGGTTTTGCCTTGCTGGTTCGGGCGCCGGCCTTGTCGCGGCATTGCCCGCCTCCACTACCTGAGGGGCGATTGGGCTGCCGCCCTGCATGTCAAAGGTTACAAGGTAGGCGCCTTGCCCCTCGACAAACCATTTTGCCTTGAGCGCAACGTTTTTGGTTATCGCCGCGTCAAAGTCGAACGGCGCCGTAGCGTTCCCCTCGTACCAGCCTAAAAAAACGCTGTCCGTTTTTTCCGGATCGTCCGCCGGCTTCGTCGCCTTTGCGCCGGCCGCAACTGTCCGCGCGTCTTGCTCCGGCAAGCCGCCGTCCAGGTCAAAGCTGACCGTGTAAAAGATCGGCCCGTTATCGTTGTTGGTCGGGCCCTTGCAGCCGAAAAGCGCAAGCCCAAGCGTCAGGGCGGCGATAGCCGTGAAAAATACTTTTTTCATCCTTTTTTCCTTGAAACAAAATTGATCGACGGGCGGCACGGCCCGCGTTTAGCGAAAAGTTTGGAAGGGATGCGCGCATAGCTGCAAGGCAGGTATTTTAAAGCTGTCAGCGACACCAGGGATGAGGAAAGGCTAGAAATTACCGGAGCGAATTTACCTGTGTGTGTGTGTGTGTGTGTGTGTGTTGCCGGAAAGGGCGGCTTTTGTCAAGCCTTGCTCCGGAGAAATTTGCCCTTGATTCGTGGCGAGGGGTTTATCCCCGAGACCAATTCCACGGGAGAACGAAATACCTCGCAGCTTGCTGCGGGGTATTTCGTTCGCGGTTTCGCCCTTCATGCCTAAGATTATGCCGGAAAGGGGGAGCCGTCAAGTGCCCGACGGGCGCCCGGCAATTCCCAGTTTAACCTTCGGGTAGCCCACGGATCGTGCCTTCGTGTAACTCCGTGGTTGGCTCTTCTTCCAAATTGAAGAATTTTAACCACGGAGGGCACGGAGTTGCACGGGGGGGAGAGGAAAACACG
>WRAL01000146.1 GCA_009780285.1 Treponema sp. | reverse complement strand
CTTTTTTGGCGGGAGCAGAACCATCGGTAGACGAACGCGCAGAACAGGATGCCGAAAAGGAAAAAGAGGGCGCCGGCCCAGATCGGCGCGGAAACTTCCCTAACATGGAGCGACGGCCCCGCCAAAGCTTTAGACGCATGGCTGACAGCGACAAGGACGGCGGACGCCGCGGCTATCCTGGCCATGCCAACAGGCCGGCCGGCCGCTTTTCGTTCAAGCCAACCCGCCGCGGCCCTGAATAGGAGGCAGAAGGCTAAAAAGCCCGCCAGGCCAAGCGCCACTCCGGCGCCTGGCTGGAGCGGGGCGCCGACGGCGAAGGACATGGCGCATGCCGTAGCCGACGCGATTAGGAATCCAATCAGAACCTCAACCCCGACGCGGATCGTTTTTGCATTGAATAACAATGTTTCCTCCATAAAATGCTCGCGCACGAGCGACGTTCAGTTCAAGCGGGCGGAAAACTCCCGCCCGCTCCAATTGAGCGGAAGCGCGCTGAAACACCACACAGCAGGACATGGCATTCAAGAGCCGCAATCGCATCTCGCCTCGGCTGTGAATAGGTTCATTGCCCTTGGAAACCAGCTTCGAACTCATGGCGAAAGCGTATCGTCTTTCAGCAAGGGCGTCAATACCCCGCCCGCAATTCCAGCCTGGAGTTTTGGGGGCGGGCTTTAGCCCTTGCCCGCAAGCCATTTTTGTGATAAAAACAAACAATGCAATTGCAGGGAGTAATCGCGCTGGGCGTTATCGCCAGGCATGAGGCGCCGGCCGCGCAGTCCCAAAGCGGCGCGCCGCCCAGGGACGCGCCCGCTCAAGGCGCGGCGCAGGCGGCCGGCGTTCAGCCCGCTCAAGGCGCGCAGGCGGCGCTAGTCGCCCGCTCCGCTGGAGCGCTCGCGGCGGCCGTCGCGGCCGCGGGGCTTCCGGCCGACGGGCTTTCCTCGGCGATCGTTTCCTTCGCGAGCTTTTTCTCCCTCCCTATTCGCCCGGACGTAATGTCAGCCATTCGACGGCAGGCCCTCCCGCAGAACATGAGCGGCGCAAAGGAAGATGCCTCGGATCGGCAGGCGCGCGCGCTTGCATCGGCGGCGGCGGAAAGCAAGGGCGCGCGGCTGAGCGAGAAAGCCCTTGACGCATACGCGCGGGCGCTGGATCCGGACGGCGGAAAACGGGAAGGCGAGCGCGGCGAAAAAAATCCGACGCGCGATCGCCTTAACGCCGGCGCCGCCATCGATCCGGGGCAGTTGCGGGAAAGCGCGCTCGAAGCCGAAAAAAAAGCCCCGGCGCTCGCGGCGCTCAACAGGATGCGCGGCAGGGACGGCCGGCGCTGGATCGCGCTTCCCTTCGAATTCGAGCGGGAGGGACGCGGCTTTAAGGTTTCGATGCGGCTTCTTTTGGACGAGCCGGGGAACGGGCTTATGGTTCTGGACATCGCGCCGGAGGACGGCGGACGCAAGTGGCTTTTTTCCCTTAGCTACGAGGACGGACAATGCGCGCGCCTGATCGCCTACGTCGATCCGGATCTTGCCACGGGCGACGCGGCCGGCCGTATCGCCGGGGAAATCGCGGACCTCATGGGCATCCCTTCCGGGCACGTGTCGCTGCAGGAGCGCGCCCTGCCCTTTCCGGTCGAGGCGGAGCCGGGCGCGGCGCTTCGCGGGCTGAGCGAGTCGGCCTAATGGCAAGGAAAAAAATCGCCGCGGCCATTGGCTACGAAAGCGGGGAGCCGGCGCCGAAGGTTCTGGCCCTGGGAAAAGGGGCGCTGGCGAAAAGCATCGTCGACCTGGCGCGGGATTCCGGCGTCGCGATCGTGGAGGACGGCGCGCTGGCCGCTCTGCTCGAGGCCACGGCACGCCCCGGCGAGTACGTTCCGCCCTGGTGCTGGGACGCGGCGGCGAGAGTTCTGGCCTTCGTGGCGCGGCAGGACGAAAAGGCGGCGCGCGGAATGGGCGTTTCGGGCCTGGCTTCGGGCTCAGGCGGAAAGGGGGCCTGAAAATCGCGCCGGGAAAGGGGCTGGGGAAAAAGGGCGAGGAGATGGCGGCGCGCGCGCTCCGAGACGCGGGAATGTCCGTCATCGCGCGCAACTACCGCTGGCGGCAGGGCGAGATCGACATCATCGCGCTGGACGGCGAGACGGTCGTTTTCGCCGAGGTAAAAACCTGGTCGAAGCTCGGCATCGAAAACCTCGGGATCAGCCTAAACGAGCGCAAGAGGCGCAAAATAATAGAAACCGCTAAGTATTTTCTCCAAGAGCATCGACAATATGAGAACAAGGCTATTCGCTTTGACGTGGTTTTCATAGCTGAGGGGGCTCTTACCCATCTTGCGTCGGCCTTCATGGAGACTGTATAATGACGGCACAGCAGATTGCCAGCTCGACGAGGCTCGACGAGCTGCGCAAAAGCATAGACAGCAGCGAGTACATCCATGCGGCGATTCAGAGAATAGCGCATGTGCTCAGCAGCGGGCTTATCGATCTGGCGCATGGGAAAGGGAGCGGCAATGAAAGACAGCGGAAGAGGAGGGGAAAATAGGCATGGCAGGAGGAAGCACTCCCGGCGCAAGGGCGGCAAGGAAGGCGGTCATGCGAGGCAGGAGCGCGGCAGGGGGCACTCAGGCGATTCCGGCAGGGGAAAAGGCGGAAAGTCCGTCAACTCCCTGCTTTTCGGGTCGATCAAGATCGCGAAAAAGCCCGCCGGCCCCCGCCTGAAATGGCAGGCGCCTGAAACCCAGGCCCCAAGCCTGGAGCCCTCCGACTGCCCGATCTGCGGCAAGCCGGTAAAGGATTTCGCCACGGCGATTTCCTGCCGGGAAACGGGCGCGCCGACGCATTTCGACTGCGCCGTAAGCCAGGCGGCCGAAAGGGAAAGGCTGGAAGCCGGCGATTCCATCGGCTACATAGGAGGCGGGCGCTTCGGCGTGATACGGCCTTCCGGCGAGAAGGGCTTTCAGATCAGGAAGATCCTGGACTGGGAAGTCCCCAAGGATCGCTCGGGCTGGCGAACCGCCCTTTGCGATTTTTTTTCCGCGACGTGAACCATGGCTAACAACAAGCGGCTCCTCTCCGAGGACGAAGACATAAGGAAGGCTTTCCTCGCGAATCCGGAAATCGCGAAGCGCGCGACTCTCCTAGCGGAAATCGGCGTGCTGAATTTTATCGACCAAATATCCGACAAAATAGGCGACTACAAAACCCTTCTCGCCAGGTGCATCAATATTTTCAACTGCATCGACGTGGAGGACATCATGGACGTTACCGTGCGCAACCTTTGGGACATCTGCTCGCCGTCCTTCGTCGCCTTTTTATGGAAGCCAAACCAAAACCGCTCGGAAATAACCCTGCGCTCCTACCGCGAACGCAATCTCGCGAACCTCGGCATAAGGCTGGACGGCATTTCCGAGCTGGAGACGTTTTTCGCCTCCTCCTCCAAGCCGGCGCTTTTTTCCGAGATCGAGAAGGAGCTTAGGGACACGACGACGATAGGCGCGCTTAAGGAAGCGCTTACCGAGGTCGTCGTGCCGATAAACGGCCCGCTGGACCTTTACGGCGTGGTCCTTATCGGCAGCAAGTCCCAGGGCGGGAAATACGAGGCCAAGGAAATCGCCTTTCTCGACCAGCTTATGGTTTTCGTCTCGCAGGCCATCAAAAACCACCTTCATTACGAGCATTCCCTGCGCGACACGAAAACCGGCCTGTACAACCACGGCTTTTTCATGACCAGGCTGAAGGAGGAATGCGCCAGGGTGAAGCGGCTTTCCGGCACGTCCTCCGTGATCATGCTGGACATCGATCGCTTCAAGCCTTTCAACGACGCGCACGGGCACCTGGCCGGGGACAAGGTGCTGGAGGCGCTGTCCCACGTCATAAAGCAGGGCGTTCGCGTGGACGACATTCCCTCGCGCTTCGGCGGGGAGGAATTTACCATCCTTCTGCCCGGCGCGGAGGCGGCCACGGCCTTTCTTGTGGCCGAGCGCCTGCGGGACAGCGTGTCCCGAATGCACGTTCCCTGGGAAAAGCCGCTGCCGCAGATCACTATCAGCCTTGGCATCTTTTCCTTCGACGACGGCGAGGATCTTAGCACGGGCGACGTGGTGAAAAGGGCGGACGAGGCCATGTACGCGTCGAAACAAAAGGGCAAAAACTGCACGACCGCGTGGGAGCCCGGAATCATAGACAGGTTTTCCGTACAAGGGAAATAGGCGGGGGAAATGATAGGAATAATCGGCGCGATGGAACAGGAAGTGCGCCATTTAAGGGACGCTCTGGAAGGCTCGCGGACCCTCAAGGCCGGCAGCCTTGAGTTTCACTCGGGGCTGCTTGAAGGCCGGGAAGTGACGCTGTTAAAGTGCGGCGTGGGAAAAACGAACGCCGCCGTCGGCTGCGCGCTCCTGATCGAGCTTTTCAAGCCGGAGGCGATCCTCAACACCGGGAGCGCCGGCGGCGTTATGCCGGGGCTTTCCTTCGGCGACCTGGTTCTTTCCACAGGGCTTTTGTACCACGACGTGGACGTTTGCGCCTTTGGATACAAGCCCGGCCAGATCCCGGAGCAGCCTCAGATCTTCGAGACCAGCAAGTCCATGCTCAGCGCCGCGGAGGCGGCCTTCGCCGAGCTTCAAAAGGAAAAAATCCTCCCGGAAACGATGCACTTTTACGAGGGGATCATCGCCACCGGCGACGCTTTCATGCACAGGACGGACGAGATCGCAAGGCTGCGCCGGGTTTTCCCCGAGGTGGCCGCCGTAGAGATGGAAGGCGCCGCGATCGCGCACTGCTGCGCGCTACTTTCCGTGCCGACGCTCGCCGTCCGCGCGCTTTCGGACATAGCCGGCGCCAAGTCCCCTGTTTCCTTCGCGGAATTCCTGCCCGTGGCGGCCAAGCGCTCGGCGGAAATGGTCCGCCGAATCGTAAGGAACAG
>WRAL01000145.1 GCA_009780285.1 Treponema sp. | reverse complement strand
TGGGCGCGGACACCCATCTTTGGCTGACGACCGGAACGCAGAACTTCGTCGCGCGCACCGAGCCGCAGCATATTTTCAAGGTCGGCGATAGGGTGTCGTTCGTTCCGCAGATGTCCAAGGCGCGCTACTTCGACAAGGAGTCGGAAAAGGCCATCATTCCGGAAAGCGCCGAATAGGCGCCGGCGTTTTTCCCCGGCGCGGTCGCGAGCCCGCGCCGGGGCGCTTTATAAAAAGTTGTTCCATTATAGTTCCACTTATATTGATATTTTTCAGAATAGAGGAAAGCGGCTGCGTGCGGGGCTTTAGGCCCCATCCGGCCGCGCGATATTATTTGATATGACTATTGACGAGAATCAATCATTTACATCCTTTGGCCTGTCGGACGCAATGCTCCGGGCCATCGAACGCAAGGGCTGGACGGCTCCCAGCACAATTCAGGCGATCGCGCTTCCCAGGCTTCTGGCCGACGAGGGGCACTGCATCGTAAAAGCCAGAACGGGAACGGGAAAGACGGCCGCATTCGGCATTCCGCTGATCGAGCGCCTGGCGCAGGCCGGGCAGTCGCCGCGCGCGCTTATCCTCGCCCCCACGCGCGAGCTTGCGCTGCAAGTGGCGCGCGAGATCTCCTCGCTGGTTTCCGGCAACTACCCTCGCGTGACGGCGGTCTACGGCGGCGCCTCGATACGCACGCAAATCATGGATCTGCGGCGGGGCACGGAAATCGTGGTGGGGACTCCCGGCCGGGTGATGGATCTTATGGATCGAAAGGCCCTGGACGTTGGCGCCGTGGACTGGTTCATTCTGGACGAGGCCGACGAGATGCTCGACATGGGCTTTTTCGAGGACGTGGAAAAGATACTGGAGGCGGAAAAAGACGGACACGAGCTTGCGCGTTCTCGCGCGAGCGAGGGCGAGTCGGAGGGCGCGCCCTCGTCGAGAAAGACGCACCACGTGGCGCTTTTTTCGGCCACCATGCCGGACCCCATCGTTCGGGTTATTCGCCGGCATATAGGCGAGGCGGAAATCATCCATGACACCGCGTCGGAGGACGAAAGGCCGCTGATCGATCAGCACTGCATGCTCGTGCGGCGCGAGGACAAGCTGGAAGCGCTAAGGCGCCTTATCGACAGCTCGACGGAATTTTACGGGCTTATTTTCTGCGCCACCAAGGTGGAAACGGACGAGCTTGCGCGCCGGCTCGTCGAGGCCGGCTACCCGGCCGAGGCGATACACGGCGATCTTTCGCAGGAAGTGCGCGAGCGCACGCTCAGGCGATTCAGGCTTCACCGCGCCGTGGAGGGGAGCGAGCCGGCGATCCTCGTGGCCACCGACGTGGCGGCGCGCGGCCTTGACATCGAGCATCTAAGCCATGTGATCAACTGGGATCTTCCCAACGATCGCGAGACCTACGTGCATCGCGTGGGCCGCACCGGGCGCGCGGGCCGGCGCGGCATCGCGATCAGCTTCGCGACTTTGGCCGACCGCCGCCGCCTGCACATGTTTTCCAAAATGGTGGAAAAAAACCTTGGCACGGGCATTCTTTTTCTGAAAGTGCCCTCGGTAAAGGCGGTGATGAAGGCCATGCGCCGGCGGATAAGCTCGGCTGCGGTGGCCGCGCTTCCCGGCCTTAACCTTGCCGACGCGACCTTGCCGCAATCGGCCAACGAGCCGCTTCAGGCGACTGGGGACGAGGGATTTTCGGCCCTCGAGCAGGCATCGCCTGTCGAGCAGCCGGCGATTGCCGAACAGGCGACGACCAAGGAATGGGCGACGCCGGTCGAGCAATTATCGTCGAACGAGCAGGCGTCGCCTGCGGCTGCGGGGCAGCCGAGGCCGGACTTGCCGGACGAGATCCCGGAGGACGCGCATGCCTCGCCCTTTTTGGCGAAGGTCTGCCGCAACCTTATAGACAGGCTCGGCGCGGAAAAAGCCGTGGAAGCGCTGGTAACCCTGAGCTACGGCCGGCTTCTGGATCCCGGGCGATACGGCCCGATCAAGGAATTCTCCGAGGAGGATTTCGCCGATCCCGGCCGGGGCCTTGGCCGGACGCGCGACGACAGGCGGCGCGCAAGGCCGGGAGGCAGGGACGACTTTTACGAGCCGCGCGGACGGGGTTTTTCCGAGGGCCGGGATCGCCGAGGCGCTCAGGGGGGCAGGCGCCCGGGCCGGTCCAGGGATTCCGGCGGGATGGAGGAATTCGTGCGCCTTTACGTGGGCCAGGGAAGGCAGCACGGCTGCGGCGCGCGCGAGATCGCCGGCCTTTTGATGCGCGCCGGCGGGGTTCCCGGCCGCCTTGTCGACGAAATCGAGATGAAGGACTTTTGCTCCTTCGCCACGCTTCCGGCCGAGGCGGCTCGCCGGGCCTGCGCCCTTTCGCGCCAGAACCCTTCCGAGCCTGTCATCAGGCCAGCAAGCTCGCGCGAATAGCGCTCGCGGGCGCAAAAAAATTGAAGTTTTGCCTGGTTTCGGCCAATAATTAAAGGGAGTGGGTATATCCCAACTCTGAACTACAACGCTGGGAGGCCGTTATATGAGCTTATCCGTAAAAGATGTCGCCGGGGCGCTGAAGCTGGAAATTCGCGTCGTCGAGCGCTTGGCCAGTTACCTGTATCCGAACAAAGTGCTGCTCACCCACGACGAGGCGCTGGTCCTTCGGGATTATTACTATAAGTTCGGCGGCGGGCCGGCAGGAATGGAAGTCGGCCCGTACAACGAATGGATGAAGCTGGAAAGGATGAAGGCCCTGGTAAGGGCGCGCCTTGAGATGATCGAGGAAAAGCAGAATTCCTGCGTTACCAAGCTGAACTCCCTTGCCGGCGTTTACACTCCGGTCGAGGAAACCATGCCTGTTCCCATATCGTCGCACAGGGCTCATCAGCAGCAGGAAGCGACTCTGAAATTCCCCTCGGCGAAAAACGCCAGCAAAAGCGCCGCGGCGCTTCGGGAAAGAAGAATAAACCTCTTCGGCAGGGTCTAAAACCCCAATCCTCCGTCAATGCCTTCGGCGTCGCTCGAAGGCGCGGTGGACTGCCCGCCCCTCTTTTGCTATACTTGACTTATTCGGCAACTCGGTTAGTTGTCGAACAAGTCCGGCAAAATACTGCGTGTTTTGCCGTTTTAAGCGGAATTTGCACGGAAACTGAAGTTTCCATGCAACTCTGCTATCCGGCGTAGCATAGAGGGGATTTGCATGAAAAAAAATACCGCTGGACTCCCTGCGCTTGCCGCGCTTGTCGCTTTGGCCTTGGCCGGCTGCGCGACCACGATCCGGCTTGAGGCGCCGCGAACGCCTACCCTGGACACCACCGGCATACATCGCGTAGCCGTGCGCCCCTTCGAGGCGGCGACGAACGCCTCCCGCGCCGCAGCGGCCAGCCTGACCTCGCAGACCACCAGCCGGCTTCAGGCCACCGGCATTTTCACCCTTATAAGCTACGCCACGGTAAGCGCCGCGATAACCGGCGGAACCGGCGCCGATAATTTCGTCGACGCGATTTTTTCCGGCCGAATAACGCACTACGACGTCCGCTCGGGAACAAGGCAGGATCCGGTGTTCAACCTCGCCACCGGCGCCATAGAACTGCGCAGGGTTTTTTTCCGCGAGGTCGAGCTTTCCTTCGAGTATTTTTTCGAAAGGGCGCGCGACGGCCTGATCATAGGCCCCGTGGTACGGCGGGACAGCGCAAGCTCCAGCCATGAGAACGCGGACCGCGTAAGCTCGGAAACCGCGCTGGTAAACCGGATAATCTCAAACCAGCTTAGGACTTTCAATAACGACGTGGCGCCGCACGTAATACGGATTACCCGCACTTTCGAGACGGAAAGCGACAGGGCGCTTCGGCCCTTGATGAACGCCGCGCAGGATCAGGTACGTTCGGGCAACTACATAGCGGCTCGGCATTCGTACCTGGCGATCTGGCATGATCACGGCAGCGTCGCCGCGGCGATCAACGCCTCGATTCTCTACGAGGCCACCGGCGACACCGAAAGCGCCATTGCCCTTATGCGGACCGTTTCGGCGGCCACCGGCGCTCCAAGGGCCGCGCAGGTTCTGTCGCGCCTGAACAACGAGCTTGCGCATCAGGCCGGCGTGGGGGCTTTCGGCGATCAGCGCAGCGCCGCGGAACGAGTGGCCGATCACGCCATAGCCGAAGTGTCCAGGGTTCTTCCGCCGAACGCGCGGGTGGCGATTCACAACAACGCGCAGGCAAGCGCGGGCCTTGTCAACGACGTTATCGATGGCATGATCGGCGCATTCCTGCAAAGGGGAATTCCCGTGGTCGAGCGCCAGCTAATCGAGCTTATTCTGGCCGAGCAGAACCTCCACGCGGACGGCAGCGTAACCGACCGGGATTTTATTAGCATAGGGAATCTCGCCGGCGCGAACACTATCGTGATAGTGGGACTCTCCGGCGTGGGAGCCGCGCGCCGCCTGCAAGTGCGCGTGCTGGATATTTCCACCGGCACGGTAAGAATGCAAAGCGGAACGGGCAGCGAATGGCAGCTTTAGAAAATGGACTTGTTCGACAACATGCTTAGTTGTCGAACAAGTTCTGCGTATTTTGCTGTTTTCGGCGGAAGTTGTTCCGAAACTGAAGTTTCCGAACAACTCTAAATGCTATACATGGCAAGGATTGCAGCAAGAGCATTTCCGGCGCCATGTATTAAGTAGCTCGGTACAATGGAACCCTTCGCAAGTTTCTCGTTAATGTAGCCGCATATCCA
This sequence comes from Treponema sp., assembly GCA_009780285.1. Taxonomy (GTDB): domain Bacteria; phylum Spirochaetota; class Spirochaetia; order Treponematales; family Breznakiellaceae; genus WQXQ01. The sequence continues at coordinate 207 of WRAL01000145.1, read as the reverse complement.
ACCTTTAAGGCCGGAGCTTAAAGTGATGATCGCAGCCAAAAGCAATTCGGCGCCGGCAGCGGTAAATAATGCGCCATGCGCCAAGCCAAAAATTATAGCCTGGCCGATATTGCCCAGGGCAAAGCCAAACTTATTTACAAGGCGTTTTCCAAGAAAAACCGCGGAACAGGATTTCTTCCGATAAGCCCGTCTGGATAAAGCCATACG
>WRAL01000144.1 GCA_009780285.1 Treponema sp. | reverse complement strand
TTTGGGCTAGGTTTTTAGTTTTTAGGCGCCGCGCTTTTCGGCTAGGTTTTATTTTTAGGCATCACGGCGCGCCAAAAGCGCAGATGGCGCTTGCGCGCAAGCGCCATCTGCGCTATTATTAACCTAGGAAGCTGTAATTCACAGGAGGAGAGGCCCTCTGTGATCGGAATGAGGGCTTGACGCGCGCCGAGCCGGCATTGGCGCAATGTACGGCAAATGCATGATGGCCAAGCCGAAATCCTTGTCCAATAAGCGCTTCCTTTAGGCGCGGAGGTATGCAATGAAAGAAGAAAGCGGAATTTTTATGCCCTGGGACGAGCAGTATTCGATTGGAATAGGCCTCGTCGATCGTCAGCACAAAGAGCTCCTAAGGCTGACAAACATGCTTCACAGCGCATGCAGGGAAGGAAGCACGGCCGCGCAGGGCGCTTTTCAAAGCACGGTACACGCCCTGGTTGATTACGTCCAAGTGCATTTCGCCACCGAGGAAAAGCTTATGCGCCAGTTCCGTTTCACGGGAATGGAAGATCATCTGAATGAGCACAGGGAATTCGTCAGGACCGTTCTCGACAAGGTCCGCGTCTTTCAAAAAGGCGAGCTTTTCGTTCCCTTGGCGTTTACCGGTTTTCTGAAGGAATGGATTATAGGGCATATAGCCAGGGCGGATAAGAAATTAGGCACTTACATCGTAGGCGTAGTAAGAAGGGAGGCAATGGCGAGGCGCCCGCCCGATGCCACCTAGCCTCTTATGCGCGGCGAGCATTGCTACTTGCCGGCTATAGCTATATACTTCCCGCATGGGTAAAACCTATGTCTTTGTAAACCAAAAGGGGGGGGTCGGAAAGACCACCTCGGCGCTGAACCTTGGGGCCTACATGGCCGACGAGGGAAAGCGCGTCCTTCTCGTGGACTTCGACTCGCAGGCGAACCTTTCCAGCGGCGTGGGCGCCAAGCAAAGGCCGGGCGTTTACGAGCTGCTCGCCGGCACGGCCACGGCCCAGGAAGCGGTGCGGATAACGGCCGTCCCGCGCCTGCACGTCATTCCCTCCAGCATCGACCTTGCCGGCGCCGCCGTCGAGCTTATCGACCACGAGGAGCGCGATCTATTCCTTAAAAAAGCGCTGGCGCCGCTTAAAAGCGAGTACGACTTTATTCTTATCGACTGCCCGCCGAGCCTGGGCGTCCTTACCCTTAACGGGATGGCCGCCGCCGACGACGTTCTGATACCCATGCAGTGCGAGTATTTCGCGATGGAGGGCCTTAACCTCCTTCTGCGCACGATTCAGCGCATACAGCGCAGCCTGAACAAGTCCCTTGGAATCGGGGGCATTTTTTTCACGATGTACGATCCCAGAAGCCGGCTGGCGCAGGACGTGGTGCGGCAGGTCAGCGCGTACTTCACCGACAAGGTTTTTTCCACGATTATCCCGCGCAACATACGCCTTTCCGAGGCGCCTTCCTGCGGCCAGCCGATTTTGCTCTACGATCCGCACTGCTCCGGCGCGCGCGCCTACCAAAGCCTTGCGCGGGAGGTGCTGCTGCGGCTGCAGGAAAAAGAGGAGGGAAAAAAGGATGTCGCGTAGGATAGGGCTTGGACGGGGCCTCGACGCCCTGCTTTCCGAGGATGACGGCGATTTTTCCGTCGAGGCCGAGCCGGAAAAAAGCCTTGGCGACAAAGCCGGCGGCCAGATCCCGCGCGGCCTTTTAGCCGCGGCGCTTCCAATCTCGGGCGATCCGGCGGCGCGCGCCGAGGTGGCGCAGATTCCGGTGGACATGCTCGTCGCGAGCCCGGGCCAGCCGAGAAAGAATTTCGACGAGGCCGAGCTTCGCGAGCTTGCCGACTCGATCGCGCGGCACGGGGTGATCCAGCCGGCGATCGTCGCAAGCCGGGGCGACGGCACCTACGCGATAATCGCCGGCGAGCGGCGAACCAGGGCGGCGCGCCTCGCCGGCCTTGAAACCGTTCCCTGCATAGTCCGCGACTACAACGACCAAAAGCGCCTCGAGGTTTCCCTTATCGAGAACGTCCAGCGAAGCGATCTCAACCCCATCGAGGAAGCCGCCGCCTACAAGAACCTCATGGATTTTTCCGGCCTTTCGCAGGAGGAGCTTGCCGCGCGCGTCGGGAAAAACCGCTCCACCGTGGCCAACGCGCTGCGCCTCTTGCGACTGCCGGGCGACATGCAAAAAAGCCTTGAATCCGGCGCGCTTACCCCCGGCCACGCGAAAGCCCTGCTTTCCGTCGCCGAGCCGGAGCCGCGCCAAAGGCTTTTCGTCGAGATCCTTCGCGCGGGCCTTTCCGTGCGCGACGCGGAACGGCGCGCCGCCGAGCTTGGCGAGGCGCGTCCCGAGCCGCCCGCGCGCGAAAAGCCGGCGCAGGCTCGCCCCGCCGAAATAGAAGAAATCGAGGAGCGCCTTATCGACAGGCTCGGCACGAAGGTGCGCGTGGAAGGCTCGCTTAACCGCGGCCGAATTTTCATCGAGTATTTCTCGATGGAGGATCTGGGCCGGCTGCACGAGATCATCTGCGAGGATTAGCGAATACGCCTGCGGCGGATCCGCTTCGCGGTTCTGAAACGGGCTGCGCCCACCTCAGAACCGCAAGCAGGCATGAAGTTTTGGCGCAGCCAAAACTTCGAGGCCGATGCGCCGCATGCGCATCGGCCCTGGCGCGTCGAGCATGTAACTATTTTGGCTAGCGTCTTTTATTTCTATAGAAGATGCGCGCGCTGGCGCGAAAAGGAGTTTCCGCATTACCATGAACATGAAAATCGCGTCGGCGTTCTGCCTTGTTTTTTTCGCGGGCCTTTGCGCCCACGCGCAATCGCTGACGCTGGAGCAGGCGCGAACGCTTGCGCTGGCCAACTCGCGCAGCCTTGCAAGGCACGGCCAGGCGCTGCGCTCAATCGCGCTGGACGAAAGGGCGCGCGTGTATCAAAACCTTCCCTCGCTTTCGCTCGGCGCAAGCGGCTCGATGGGCCTTTGGAGCCAGGCCGGCGCGCCGGCCATAGAAAATCCCCTTGACACTTTCAGCGCCGGCGCGAGCTTCGGGGTTTCGCAAAGAATCTTCGACGGCGGAAGGACGAGCATTCAAAAAGCCATTAACGAAATAGCCTCGCAAAGCGCGCGCCTTGAGGCTATGGCGGAATTCTTTAACGTGATCGATTCCGCGGACAACGCCTTTTACGCCGTCCTGGAAGCCGAGGCGACTTTGGAAGCGGAAATATCATCGCTTGAGGTCGCGCGCGCGACGCTTTCCATCGCTGAAATACGGCTTTCCACGGGGATGATAAACCAGGGCGAGCATCTGCGCGCCCTGGCCGACATGGTGGCGCGGGAAAACGCCATGAACCAGGCGCGGCGAAACGTGGCGCTTCAGGCCGCGCGCCTAAGATCGCTTTTGGGGCTAAGCCATCTTCCGCCGCTTGAGCCGGTGGATTTCGCGCGCTACGAGGCGCTTATCGAAAGGCTTGGGAACATTAGCGACGAGGACGCGGACGCGCTTCTCGCCCGTCTTTGGCAATTGATCGCCGCCTCGAATCCGGCCTACGCGCAGGCCGGCCTTTCCACCAGGCGCGCCGAGCGCAACCTGAGCATGGCCCTGCGCGGATACGCGCCGACTCTGAGCGCGTCCTTTTCCACCGGCCTTAACCTTTATCCCGAGTTCGGCGCGCGGGGCGGAAGCCTTTCGATCAGCGCCAGCATCCCTATCGATTTTTGGACAATCGCCAACGGCGTCGACAGAAGCCGCATAGCCCTTGAATCCTCGATGATGGACTACGCCGGCGCCTCGGTCAGCCTTGAGCTTGATCTTCAAAGCGCGCTCCTGAACCTTTTCGGCTTCGCCGGATCGGCCTTGCACACGCGCCTTTCGCTAAGCTATTCCGAAAGGCATTTTGAATTCGTTGAGGAACGCTACAGGCTTTTCCAAAGCTCCATCGCCGAGCTTAACGAGGCGGCCACGATTCTTATAAATAGCCGCAACAACAACATACGCGCGAGCTACGGCTTTTTGCAGGGCCTTTCGCGCCTGCGCGCGCTTGGCTCCATCGACGATCCGGACCGGCTGATCGATATTTTGATGATGCGCTAGAGGTTTTCAAAACAGTGATTGCGCTTGCGGTTTTTCTTGGAAACACGGGGTCTCAGTACGCGCGCAACCGGCATAACGCCGGCTGGATGCTCGCAGAGGCGCTGCCTTTCGCGGGCGACCTTGGCTGGGAAAAAAAGCACAAGGGGCTTTTTGCCAGGCGCGGCGGCCTGTCGTTTCTGAAGCCGCTCACCTTTATGAACCGTTCCGGCGAGTCGGCGCTTGCCGCGGCCTCTTTCCTTAAAATAAAGCCCCAGGAAATTATCGTCGCGCATGACGAGATCGAGCTTCCGCTGGGATTTGTCTCGCTTAAATTTTCCGGCGGCCTTGGCGGGCACAACGGCCTGCGCTCGATGAAGGCCAGCTTCGGCACGGCCGACTTCTGGCGCCTGCGCGTCGGCGTGGGCCGGCCGGACGGAAGGGAGCCTGGCAAGGGCGGCAGCCCCGAAAGCGCCGCGCGCGCCGGCATCGCCCAATGGGTTCTTTCGGACTTCGATCCGGAAGAGAAGGACGCGCTCGAGCCGGCCTTGCGCGCCGGCGCGCTCGCCCTTTCGCGCGCCTTTGAGGAAGGGCCTGAAAAACTTCTGCCGGAATGGGCAAAAAAGAACTGCCTCCAGTCGGATTTATGACTATATTTTATGTAATTACGCATAATTAATCCGCATTAATGCGTTAAAATTACCATTAATGCTATTATATTTCCAAAAATAGGCTTACGTAAAAAAATCTCTTTTTTTTGGCTTTTTTTCTTGACGGCCTTGATTGCGTAGTTTACAATCTATAGCTGTAAGCGAAATTTTTAGGAGGACTGAATGAAAAAAAGACTGTTTTTGGCGGCGCCGCTTCTGTTGGCGATGGCTTTCCTTGCCGGCTGCCCGGGCGACGCTGCGGACGACTAC
>WRAL01000143.1 GCA_009780285.1 Treponema sp. | reverse complement strand
CTGATCGCATGACCGTTAAGCAAACCGTCGAGATTCCCCCCGACTATCGCCTGGTGATCGACGTGCCCCGCGAAGTGCCGGTAGGAAGGGCCATCCTTACCTTCACTCCCGCCCCGGCCGGGGCGCGGGCCGTCCCTCCAAGGCGCAAGCCGATTTCGCATTACTTTGGAATCATTTCCCCGGAAACATACGGCGACGGCGCCGCTTTTCAGCGGCAGATCAGGGACGAGTGGGACGATCGTGGGTAGTCTTGTATTGGACACCAATGCCGTGATTTTTCTGACCACGAAAGGCAGCGTAATCCCTTCGGATTTGGAGCAAGAGCTGAATCAAGCGGAGCTATTCATCAGCGTGATATCCGAGATTGAATTGTTCTGCAAGCCTGCGCTCCCGCCGGATGAAGAAAAAAACCTTCGAGCCTTTCTTTCGGATGGAATTCTTACCGTGGATATCACGGACGCCGTTAAGAAAGAAGCCATCGCTCTCCGCCGCGCAGGAAGGCTTAAGCTCCCGGACTGCATTGTCGCGGCGACGGCGATTTCCCTAAACGCGGCGCTGCTTACGGCTGACAAGGATCTGCTCGCTCTTTCCTGGCCAGGTTTCCAAACGCGCGCCTTGTCTCCGCAGCGATCCTGAAAGCCAACGAACGAATTTTTTCGCGCCTTTCGCGCCTTAATCTTTATCCGCGCCGGGTTTACAGTCCTGTTATGCGCAGTTGGACTTGTTTTTTTTGGTTATACTTAATTTGCTTCTAATTAGTAATAATACCAATATTATTAATGCACTATAAATAATACTATAATACTGCCTTCCAGTTTATATATTCCCCCCCAGATATTATATTGTTACCCTTTATTATGCAATTCACTAATACTGGATAATCATCTGCCAATGTAACACAACCCATTAATGAACTGGTAATATTCCATATAGCATGAACAATTATCGGGGCTAGTAAATTTGTTGTATATATTAACAATAGCGATACAAAAATACTCATTGTCAGAACATTTAATACCGCGATTATACCAGCCTCAAACGCACCGCCATGAAATAATGTAAATATAGCCGTGGTTACTATTACAGTAACAATTACATTATATTCTTTTTGTAACAAATTGAAGATATAACCTCTTACGAGATATTCCTGCATTATTACATTTAATAAAGCCGATAGTATCCATATAAACAAATACGGAATATAGTTAATTTCCCCAAATTGAAATTTATCAATAAAAAGTAAAACAAATATTGGTATTCCAATCCAACAAATACCAAATAGCAAACCTAAAACACTATTTTTAATACTTTTATTCAAACCCATTTTTTGGAATTTATTTTTATCGATAATATTATAAAACAAAATTGTTGAAATAATTACTGATACCAATGGAACCAATTCCCACCAAAACCTTTGAAGAGCTTGATTTTCCTTTAAAAATATCTATGTTTCCAATTGGGACCATTATTGCAGCCCATAAAGTAAAAAAACCAATAATTTTTAAAATTATAAATATGTGTTTTTTCATGGAAATATCTCCTACTGCGATTGATTTTTGACAATAAGTCTGCCCCATTTCGCCTAACGTTCAAGGTAACTGACGTTTTGCGGTTGCGAATAAGGGCTTGCGCAGCAAGACCAGCAACCGCAAAATGTGGTGGAGCAAAACGCCGCAAAGGGCGGACAGCCCGACTGGCGTTTTGCGGAACCCGAACCGCCCGAACAGGGCGGTGAGCAGTTACCGTATGTTATATGAAGTGCACCTGTATTCCATTTACTTTCACCCCATTTGCCTACGTTTTATTCGTTCTTATATACTCTCTGTCTTTAGAGATCTAAGGATTTATTATAATTAAACAAATAATCATTAAACCTAACTTCCTATTAATCCTTGGCTAACCGTAATTCTGGACAAGTAGTATCAGTTCCATTACAATATTTCTCAAATAAACTCATAGATACATAAGGATTTAGTGCTTCACAATTGCATCTGAACCATCTACCATTACCACCAAAAGGACCTGCACCACCAGCATAGATACACCTCGGTTCATATAAAGCACATTTGTTACATTCATTCCAGAATGGAGCATCTGGTTCAGTTTCCTTGGTAATTGTACAAAAAGAACCCATTCCAAAAAAAAGTCCAATTCCATCACGATATCCAATATGAACACACTTTCTCATACCAGCCTCCTAATAAAACATTTTCCCTCTGGTGCTACAATGCACACGACTAGAATTTCAAAGTTCCCTTATATTGTCAACTAGCTCTTTGCACAATTTTCTAAGCATTATAAGGAGCATTTCATATAACGTATTGTATACGAAATTCGCATAACACCCATATTCCCCAGAAAAGCGAAACCCACCTAACCCCCTTGTCCCGCATGTCATACGCGACTTTCATCTTCACTTTAGCGGAATTGCGGCTACATGTCAAGCGGCTTCCGGAAGAAAATAGGAAATTCGCAAGCCACTACACGGACGTGTAATGGTTTGCGATCTTGCTGCCAATTGGGGCCGGCGCGCCAGGCGCGCTTCCACGGCGGGGGCGTTACGGGGCCAAGCCGCCTGCGGCGGCTTGGCCTCGGAGTTTTGCTGCGCAAAACTCCACGCTTGTTTGGCGCGCTTCCACGGCGGGGCGTTACGGGGCAGCGCCCCGTATGGGGGGTAGCGTAAGACTTGCTCCGGGCCGTAGGCCCTGCGCAAGTCTTTTAGGAGTTTTGCTGCGCAAAACTCCACGCTAGAACTGGAGCAAGGCTGGAGCGAGGGGGGCTTGCCCCCCGCATGATCCCCTATCCCCCCAACGCCGCCTCGACAAGCGCGTCGTCCGCCGGCGCCGGAAGCGTCAGCCGGTCCGTGGCCGCGTTCCCCGAGTTGTAGGCCGCGACGGTTTCCAGGGCGTGGGCGTTGCCGGCCCAGGCGCGGCGCGACACGCCGACCATCACGTCCCAGGGCATGGCCATGCGCAGGATCTCGTCCGCGCGCTCGCTTCCGTCAAGCACCATCCCAAAGCCGCCGTTGATCGCGCGGCCAACGCCCACGCCGCCGCCGTTGTGCAGCGCCACCAGGCTCATCCCCCGCGCCGCGTTCCCGGCGAAGCAGTGCGCGGCCATGTCCGCCGTTACGTTCGAGCCGTCCTTAACGTTCGAGGTTTCGCGGAAGGGCGAGTCCGTGCCGCCTGTGTCGTGGTGATCGCGCCCGAGCATCACCGGCCCGATGGCGCCTTCGCGAACCATTTCGTTGAACCTAAGCGCTATGCGCGCGCGGCCCTCGGCGTCCTGGTACAGGATGCGGCATTTGGTGCCGACGACAAGGCCGTTCTTTTTCGCGTCGCGAACCCAGGCGTGGTTGTCCCTGTCCTGATAGCGCCGGCCGGGATCGATGAGTGCCATCGCCGCCGCGTCCGTCGCGTCGAGGTCTTCCTGGCGGCCGGAAAGGCAGCACCAGCGAAAGGGGCCGTAGCCGTAGTCGAAAAGGTGCGGGCCCAGAATGTCCTCGACGTAGGAGGGGAAGACGAAGCCGTCGGACTCGTCGCGGCCGTTCCTGCAAACGTCCGTCGCGCCGGCGTCGAAGACGGCCTTGAGAAAGCTGTTTCCGTAGTCGAAAAAATACGCGCCGCGCCGAGAGTGCTCCTTGACCAGCTCGTAGTGGCGCAGCAGGGACTTATCGACCAGGGCGCGGAAGCCGGCCGGGTCGCCCGCCAGCATCGCCGTGCGCTCCTCAAAAGTCAGCCCCTGCGGGCAGTAGCCGCCCTCGTAGGGAACGTGGCAGGAGGTTTGGTCCGACAGAAGATCGACGCGCAGATCGCTTTGGAGCAGGGCTTGCAGCAGGTCGATGACGTTGCCGTGAAAGGCGATGGCGCAGGGCTCGCGCGCGGCGAGCTTTTCCCGCGCCAGGGCGATCGCCTCCTCGGCGCGCTCCGTCCTCAGGCTTACCCAGCCCTGCGCCAGGCGCGTCTCTATGCGCGAGGAATCGACCTCGGCGATGATGCTGACCGCGCCGGCTATGTTCGCGGCCTTTCCCTGCGCGCCGGACATTCCGCCCAGGCCGGAGGTTACGAAAAGCCGCCCGGCAAGGTCGCCTTCCTTGGGAATCCCCAGGAAAAGGCGGCCGGCGTTAAGGAGCGTGCTGAAGGTGCCGTGGACTATGCCCTGCGGCCCTATGTACATCCAGCCGCCGGCGGTCATCTGGCCGTAGTTCGTCACGCCCAGCGCCGCGGCGCGCGCGAAGTCCCTGGGGTTGTCCCACTGGCCTATCATAAGGCCGTTCGTGGCGATCACGCGCGGCGCCATCTGGTGCGAGCGGAAAAGCCCCAGCGGATGGCCGGAAAGAAGCGCCAGGGTTTGCTCGCTTGTCATCTCGCGAAGGTATTTTTTGACCAGCCGGTACTGCATCCAGTTCTGGAAAACCTGGCCGGTTTCGCCGTAGGTTACCAGCTCGTAGGGATACAGCGCCACGTCGAAGTCGAGGTTGTTGTCGATCATCACCTGAAAGGCGCGGCCCTCGACGCAGCGGCCCTCGTACTCGTCTATGGGCCTTCCGAAAATCCGGCCGGCCGGCCTGTAGCGGTAGCCGTAGATCCGCCCGCGTTCGTCCAGCTCGCGCGCGAACTCCGGCGCCATGATCCGGTGATGGCGCTCGGGCACGTAGCGCAGCGCGTTCTTGATCGCCGCGACCCGGTCCTCGCGCGAAAGCCGGGCCTCCCTGCGCGGCGCGCGCCGTATCCCCGGCTCGAAGCCCCGCGGCTCCGGCAAATCCTCGTCGTCGTGCATAAGCCCTCCTGTTGGAAAGATTTTGCGGCGGTTTCCGGCGCTTGTCAAGGCGGGGATCGCGCGCCCTTTTGCTCGATGGCCTTTGAGCCGCAACGAAAGCCGCTTCGTTCGCGTTTGACAAACTGAGCCGGGCGCGGCAAAATTTAGTTGTCATCCTAGAGTGGACGGCTAGCCTAAACGCTCGGCCATGCGGCCAAAGGAGCAGGCTTTTCGCAAGGCGGGCAAAGGAGAAT
>WRAL01000142.1 GCA_009780285.1 Treponema sp. | reverse complement strand
TGTCATGGGTTATTCTGCCCTGCCTGGGGCGGGATTGTCAAGCCCGCGCGTTGCCTCGCCCAGCGTATCGGTGTTTTCAGTCATAGCGCCTCCTATTATAGCAGATGGCCAGAAAGCGCGTTTTGCTTGGGTCGGCGGCATGGGCTTCCGTCTTGTCCGCCCCAGTTTAACGGCAGAATGAACCAATCCGCCGTGAGGCGGGGCCAACGCGCCTACGGCGCGTTGGCCTCGGAGTTTTGCTTCGCAAAACTCCACCCATAGTTGCCCAGATCAAAGCCCCTAGATCCCAAAGGCCGTGCAGCCCCATCTATTTCAACGCCAAAAATTTCCCGTAAAGTTCCGCGTAAAGCCCGCCGCTTTGGACCAGCGCCTCGTGCTCGCCGCGTTCGCAGATCGCGCCTTGGTTTAGGACGACGATTTCGTCGGACAGCGCGCGGATCACGTTGAGCTTGTGGGAAATCGTGATGCCGGCTGAGCGGGCAAGATACATTTGCAGGGCCGAAAGGCACTGCTCCTCGGAAATCGCGTCCACGGCGGTAAAAGGCTCGTCAATCACGTAAAAGCCGTTTTGCGCGGGCAGAAGGAAGCGCGCGAGGCAGACTTTGTTCTTTTCCCCGCCGGAAATATTTTTTCCATGCTGGCCGAAGGACCTGCCGGCAAGGCCTCTGATTCCAAGGTCGTCAAGAAGCGCCTCGTAGCGCTCGCTCCGGTAAAATTTCCGCGCGGCGATAAGCTCGGCGAACATGCCGGCCATTTCGCCCGCGCCGGAAAGCTCGGCGTCGATCTCGCGCCAAAGCGCCGCGTCTGCCCTTTGCCAGTCGTTGAGCAGGAAAAGCTCCTGTATCGTTTCGCCGGCCCGTCCGCGCGGCCGGCCTTTTCCCGCTCGCGCGATCTCCTCGCGCAGATTCGCCTCGATCTCGCGAACGGCCTTTGAATATTCGGCCTCGCTTAAAGGGATTTTTTTCAGCGCGACGTTGTATTCAAGCGTATCGTCGAAAAGCTCGTTGTCCTGGCCGTAAAGCCGCAGCGCCGAGTGCAAGACGGCCTTGGCAACGCGGCCCGTTTCGACTCCGCCTAAAAGGCAGGCGCCGTTTTGCGGCGCCACGCGGCCCATCAGGATTTTGACGATGGTCGTCTTGCCCTCGCCGGAAAGCCCGACAAGCCCAAGCCGGCGATCGATGCTTAGATTCAGGCCCTCGATGCGCCCAGAATCGCCGGCCCCGTAAGAAAAGGCGCAGCCCTCGAACGTTAGCTCTCGCGATTTTGGCAGCAACACAATCGGTGTTTTTGTAAGCGCGTCCTCCATGCGGTCGTAATGCAGTTTGTAGTCGCCCATTCCCTGCGCCAATTTTTGCGCCGCGGACAAAGGCACGAAAACGCCGGCGTAATACGAAAGCATGGCGACGAAGGACGCGATTCCCAAATTCCCGGCGCTTATTTGATTCATTGACAATAAAAAGAGCGCGATTAAGCCGGCGGCTTGAAGCGCCCTGACGACCGATTCGGAAAGATCGCTTGCGATGCCTCTTTTGATAAAGGCGGAATCCCGCGCGTCGAAGTCGGCGAAAAGATCGGCCTCAATCGCGGAAGCGTTGGCGAAGCCTAAAATTGAAAGCCGGTTCTCCAGGCGTTCCAGCGCGGCCGGATTCGCCTTCATCATATTTTCGCGCGCAAGCGCGGCGTATTTAGCGTAAAATTTATTCGCTATAAAAATTCCCAACAGCGAAAGCGCGTACACCGGCGCAACCACGGCTACGAACACCGGCGACCATGTTGACGCGATTATTATGACAAAAATAGTTTGCAGGAACACAAGCGCGACGGAAAAGTAGTTGGTCTGCATCAGGCGCGATATGGCCTCGCCGTCGCCGTTCATGCTGGCAAGGTAGCCGCCGGATCCGCGCGTCTCGATAACGGCGCTGCCGTAGCGAAGCGCAGAGGCGATCATTTCCTTGTGAAGGCGGTTGACCACGCGCTTTCCAAGGCGGTTAAGCGCAAGCGATTCGTAAACCACGCAAAAAATGCCAACAATGCTCGCCGCGAACATGGCCAGCGCCAAAGGCCCGCGCATTTCGCCGGACTGCGCGCCCTCGATCATGTTCCTTTGCAGAATGGGCATTAAGGCGGCGGCGGCAAGGGAAAGCGCCGCGGCGACGGCCACCGAAAAGAACAGCGCCCTGTTCGCGCGGCTCAAGCGCCCGTATCCAAAACGCAGGAAATGCAAGGCCGTTTTCAGCATGTCCCCCTCCTTTGGGCGGTATTCTAGCGCAACCTTGCTCGCGCGTCAACCAAGCCGGCGCGCGCTTTGCCGGCGGATGCTTCGGCGCGAGTTGCCGCCCCAATGCCAAGCTCCTGTTTCCGACTTGCGCAAAAGCCCAGTCTGCGTTAGGCTCTAGACATGTTTTCAACCTATACTCTCAATAGCGATGAGCTGACCCCGCAGTTTGTAACCGCGCTTCAGCAAAGCTATCCTAAAAAACGGATCGAGATTTTCGTGCAGGAAGCGATGGACGAAACCGAGTACTTGCTTAAGGACGAGCGACTGCTCACGGCCGTCCAGGATATAAAGGACGGCAAAAACATGACGGCGGTCTCCATCGACAGTCTGCCGTGAAAATCCTGTTTCACGAGTCCGCTCTTGCCGACTATCAACTGTGGGCAACGGAGGACATGTCCGTCTTCCAAAAAATAGGCTCCCTCATAAAGGAAATTGCCAGGACGCCGTTCATTGGCAGGGGAAAACCCGAGCCTCTTCGCGGTGACCTCTCCGGATTTTGGTCAAGGCGCATAACAGGCAAGCATCGGCTTGTATATAAAGTCGAGCAGGGGTCGTTGATCATCGCATCCTGCAAATCGCACTACGGGGACAGATGACGATATGGCGCTTGTTGAAATTTTGGATTATCAGCCGGCTTGGCGCCGGCCCCTAAACAAAATCGCGCAATTCCTTCCATAGAAGGCGCGCCGTTTCCTCGTCGTCGCGGCCGGTCGGGACGCGCCTGGCGCCGGGAAGCGAGGCGACAAAGGTTTCCTGGCGCTTGGCGTAGCGCCGAGTGTTCATCGCCACCAGTTCCATAAGGCCCGAGGTATCGGCGGAAAGCCTGAAGGCGCCGGCCTCCTCCACGAAAAACTCGCGGTAGCCTATAGCGCGAAGGCCGGGATCGCGCGGCGTGTAGCCGGCGTCGCGCAGGGCCGCCACTTCCGCAGGCAGCCCGGCGGCGAACATCGCGCGGGCGCGCTCGTCTATGCGCCGGTACAGCTCCTCGCGCGGGCGGGAAAGGCCAAGGGTGACAAAGCGAAAGGGAAAAGCGCCGTCATCCGGAGCCGCGACGTTGGCCTTGAACGCGCCGAGCGGCCGGCCGGTAAGGCGCAGCACTTCAAGCGCGCGAAGAAGGCGATACTCGTCGTTTGGATGGATTCTGGCCGCGCTTTCCGGGTCGCTTCGCGCAAGCTCGTCCATTAAGGCCCGAGCTCCCTGGCTTGCGAGATCGGCCTGCAGCGCCAGGCGAATTCCCTCGTCGGAAGGGGGCGCGGCGGGCAGGCCAAGGACAAGGTTGCGAAGGTAAAAGCCCGTTCCGCCGGAAACCACCGGCAGCGCGCCACGGCCGGCTATCTCGGCTATGGCGGCGCGCGCGCGAACAACGAAGTCCCCCACGCAGTACTGCTCGCGGGGATCGAGGATGTCGATTAGGTGATGGGGAAGAAGCGCTCGTTCCCCGGCGGAAGGTTTGGCCGTGCCAATGTCCATGCCGCGATAGGCCTGCATGGAATCGGCGCAGATCGCTTCCGCTCGGCCCGAAAAAAGCCCGCCCGGAGCGAAAATACGCAACAGCGCGTCGGTCTTGCCGGAAGCGGTGGGGCCAAAAACGATGGGAACGATTGTCGTCGCGCCGCTCATGTCCGGCCGGCGCTATTCGGCTTCAAGCGCGAACTCAATTTCCTTCAAAAAAACCTGCCGAGCGGCCAGCGCCACCATCTTCCCCTCGAAATCGTCCTTGATTTCCTCGTCAAGAAGCATGGAAAGCTGAAAAGACCTCCGCGAGGCGGCCGCCGTAATCTCATACATATTGTCCTTGTACTCGATCAATTCACGCATGGGAAAAATCATACCATAAGAATACTCAAAACGCGCCTTCGTGTAAAGCGCCCTTCGCCGCGCGCTACCCATTTCCGGCGAAAACCTGTATCATGGGCGAGAATGGACAAGCTGGTAATCAGGGGCGCGCGGGAGCATAACCTCAAAAATATAGACTTGGAGCTGCCTCGGGACAGGCTGATCGTGGTGTCCGGGCTTTCCGGATCGGGCAAAAGCTCGCTGGCCTTCGACACGATTTTCGCCGAGGGGCAGAGGCGCTACGTGGAAAGCCTTTCGGCCTACGCGCGGCAGTTTCTCGGCCGCATGGACAAGCCGGACCTGGACTACATCGAGGGGCTTTCGCCGGCGATTTCCATCGAGCAGAAAACCACGCACCGCAACCCGCGCTCCACCGTGGGAACCGTCACCGAGATTTACGACTACTATCGCCTTCTTTTCGCGCGGGTCGGCGTTCCGCACTGCCCGGTCTGCGGCCGCGAGATCCGCGAGCAGCCGGTGGACGCTATAATCGAAAGCGTGATGGCGATGGGGAAGGGCGCGAAGGTTCAGCTTCTTGCGCCGGTTGTGCGCGGGCGAAAGGGCGAGCACAAGAACGTGCTTGACGACGCGCGAAAGGCCGGCTTTGCTCGCGCGCGCGTCGACGGCGTTCCGGTAAACCTTGACGATTCGATCCGGCTGGACAAGCAAAAAAAACACACAATCGAGATTATCGTCGACAGGCTTGTCGTAAGCGCCGAGGCGCGGACGCGGATCGCGGAATCCGTGGAGGCCGCGCTTGAAACTTCGGACGGGCTTTTGCTTGTCCTTGCGCAGGCGCCGGGCGCTGATGGCGCGCCGGAGGAACATTTTTTCTCGCAAAAAAATTCCTGCCCGGATCACGGGATTTCGATTCCGGAGCTTCAGCCCCGGCTTTTTTC
>WRAL01000141.1 GCA_009780285.1 Treponema sp. | reverse complement strand
TGCGCCTTCCCAGCGCGGTCTGCGGCGCGTCCCTTTCCATCATATAGGCCAGCTCCGGCGAGGCGAAAAAAGGCTCGCGCATGGTCCAGGCAGCCGGAGTCGTCGTGAAAAGAGGCTCGGCCCTAATTCCGTAAGGCGGCGCGAGCGTTATTGGGTTGGCCCAGTACAGGTCCAGCCCGGCGAAGCCCGCGCCCAGCGGGTGCGCGAGGCTTGCGTATTCCGGCATCGCGCGTATCCACTGAAAGTTTGGCGCCGAGCGAATCTGCGCTGAGCCATCGTCGGCGATTTCCTGAAAGCGCATCACCAGCGCCGCCTCGTCCATCACGATC
Organism: Treponema sp.; assembly: GCA_009780285.1. Taxonomy (GTDB): domain Bacteria; phylum Spirochaetota; class Spirochaetia; order Treponematales; family Breznakiellaceae; genus WQXQ01. Next base: position 4,696 of record WRAL01000141.1, on the reverse strand, counting down.
TCGGGGCTTAGGATCGCGCCGTAGCTTGCAAGCATGGCGAGAAGGCCGCGGTCGTACAGGGCGCGCGCTTCCATGCCTCCGCGCGCGTCAACCCCGACGGCGCGCGCGGCGAAAAGCGCGCTCCCCCCCCCCCTTATAAACCTGTCGATTTGAAAAAGCGCGAGATCGTCAAGCGTTTCAACGCCGTCGATTACGATCAGCGCGGAAAGGCCGGCGGGAATCTCCGCGCCCGGCGCGACGAAGACCGTTCGGTATCCGGCCTGCTCCAGCGCCGCGCTGAGATGCCGGAAATTTTCCTCCCAGGCCCTTGGATCGGTGAGAAGGATTCCGGCGGCGCGCGGCGCGCCGCGAGCCAGGGCGCGTATTCTTGACGTTAGGTCGTACTCGAGGGTTTCCAGCGACACGACCAGGGGCATAACGGCTATGTCCCCCAGGTATTCGATGGTAATGCCGGAATAAACGGTAAGGATGCTCGCACTTCCCTGCTCCATCATCGGGATTTGCCAGGGCGCGATTCCCAGGCTTTCGACTTCCGCCGACATGCCGGCGCGCGCCGGATCGACGACGCTCAGGCGCATCCTGCCGCGCGAAAAGCCCACGTACTCGCGCAGGAAGTCCTCGACCTCGCCGGGCAGGGGATGCATGGCGCGCAGCCTTTCGGATATAAAGTAGGTGATCTGTGCCTGCTCGGCGATCTCGAGGTGAAGGTCGCGCGAAACCCTCGAGATTGTGTTTATGCCGTCGCGCGTAACGTCAAGGCGAAACCAAACTTGCCGGCTTAGCAAAAAGCACAGCGCGAGAATCGCCAGCGCGAAGGCCGTGGTTACCATCGTTTGCCTTTTCGTCATCCTAGCCCCACTTCCTAAAACGTATCGCGCGCTCGGTGAGGAACAAAAAAAGCCATGCGCTCGCAAGATAGTAAAAGATCCCGCGCGAGTCCAAAAGGCCCCTTGAAAAACTGCCGAAGTGAAAGGGAAGGTAAAAAAAGTTAAGCGCCTCGGTCATCCGGCTCGGAAGGTTCAGGCTAAAGGCAAGCTGGCCGACAAGGAGCGTCAACAGAAGCGCGACGGCCGTGGCGAGAAAGCTTCCGGCCTGGTTTTTCGACAGCGCGGAAAACAAAAGGCCCAGCGCGATCGAGGAGGCGCCAAGCAAAAGCGCGCCGAGATATTCGCCGAGGATAACGCCCGGGTCAAAGTTTCCCATGGGAAGCAAGGCAAGGGGAAGGGGAATCGTAAGCGCGATGGTCATAGCCAAAAGCGCGTAGGACGAAAGAAATTTGCCAAGAACCAGATCCCATTCTGAAAAAGGCATGGTCAATAAAAGCTCGAGGCTTCCGGTCTTGCGCTCCTCGGCCCAGCTTTTCATAGTCAGCATGGGAACGACGATCACGAAGGCGAAGGGAAAGAGCGCGAAATAGGGCGCGTGGTGGCGGCGTTCAGCGCGAAAAAATTGTCAAAATAAAAAAGCCAGGTCGAACAGAAAACCAAAAAGAAAACCGCCGCGCCGTAAAAGGCCGGGGCGCTAAGGTAGGAAATAAGCTCCTTGCGCGCAAGGGCAAGGGAGCGCCGGGCATGAACGGAAAGCGCGCGGGCGAAACGCTCCGGCGCGCCTCCCCTGCCCTTGCGCTCGCGCCTGAGCGCGGGCTTTTTCATTTCGCGCCTCCCTTTTTTTGCGCCCGCGCGACGGGCTCGCCTTCCGCGCCGCCGTCGCCGGAAGTGAGGCGCACGAAAATATCCTCCAGGCTTATTTTTTTTCGGTTCATCGACAATATTTTATAGCCCTCGGCGGCGGCCCAGTCGAAAATCCTTTCGCCGCCCAAGGCCGCGCCTTCCGCTTTAGCCGGAGCGAAAAAGCTGAGCGCGATCTCGCCCTCCCCGCTCGCGCGCGCCGAGGAATATTCCGCGCCGAGCCTGCAAAGGCTGCGCGTAACCTCCTCGGCGGGAAGCGCGGCCTTCAGCGCAAGCTCCCAGGTTTCGCCGCCCTTCATCGCGCCGGCGATCTCCCTTGGCGCGCCCTGCGCGGCGATCTCGCCCTTGTTCACGATAAGCAGGCGCGAGCAGATCGCCTCGACCTCCTGCAAAATGTGCGAGGACAAAAGCACGGTTTTCCGCCTTCCAAGCTCCTTTATGAGGGCGCGAATCTCGATGATCTGGTTGGGATCGAGGCCAGCCGTCGGCTCGTCCAGAATAAGGATGGGCGGATCGTGAAGGATCGCCTGCGCGAGGCCGGCGCGCTGGCGATAGCCCTTGGAAAGGGTCTCGATGCGGCGCGAGCGCATGGCGGCAAGCCCGCAGGCTTCCATCGCGGCGACTATCGCCGCCTCGCGACGGCCGCGCGGGATCAGACGGGCCTCGGCGACGAAGCGCAGGTACTCGTCCACGGCAAGGTCGCCGTAGAGCGGGACGTTTTCCGGAAGGTAGCCGATTTTTTCCTTTACCGCCACAGGATGAAGGTCCACGCGCAGGCCGTCGATCTCGGCCGTTCCCTCGGAGGGGTAATGAAAGCCGGCGAGAATCTTCATGATCGTGGTCTTGCCGGCGCCGTTCGGCCCGAGAAAGCCCACCACCTGATCCCGCCCTATCGAAAAGGAGACGTTTTTCACGGCCCGCGTTTCCCCGTAGCTTTTTGAAAGGCCCTTTACCTCGATCATCGCGCCATCATACCCTAATCGCGCCATATAGTCCGGCGCCGCGCGCTTCCGCTGGCCGTCCCGCCTAATCCTCGTACTCGATGGGGAAAACCGCCCTGTCCTTTGCAAGCTCGGTGGCGGGAAAAACCTCCCGCGCCTCGCGAAGGAGCAGCTTTAGATCGCTGTCCGTGTAGCGCGGGCTGAAATGGATCAGCGCGAGCTTTTTCACGCCGCCTGCGGAGCGAGCGATGCGCGCCGCCTCGTCCGCGGTCATGTGCTTTTTCGAGCGCGCGTCCTCTGCAAGGGCGCGCTCGAACATGCCCTCGCAGACCAGCAGGTCCGATCCGGCCACGTCGCGGGAAATCTCGGGGAAGGCGAGGCTGTCGGTAACGTAGGAAAACTTCCGGCCGCCGCGCGCCTCGCCCATGACGTCACGGGGAAGGACCTCGCTTCCGTCCGAGGCCAGCACCGCCTCGCCCTTTTGCAGGCGCGACCACAGCGGCCCGCGCGGAACGCCCAGCGCTACGGCGCGCTCCGGGTTGAACTCGCCCGGGCGCGGATCCTCCTCCAGCGCGTAGCCTATGCAGGGCTTCGTGTGGCGCAGGGGAAAGGCGCGCACCCTGAAGCCCTCGCCCTCGTGCGCGACGCAGGGCGCGCTTATTTCCTTTACGACTATCTCGTAGTTGATGTGCATGTCCAGGACGCGCCGGCCGTACTCGACGAACTCGGCTATGCGCGGCGGCCCGACGATGTACAGCGGATCGTCGCGGTCCACCTGCGAGGAAAGCATCAGCAGCCCCGGCAGGCCGGTGACGTGGTCCGCGTGGGTGTGGCTGATAAAAATCACCGATATTTTTTTCCAGCGAAGGTTAAGCCTGCGCAGCGAGACCTGCGTTCCCTCGCCGCAGTCGAACAGAAAAAGCTCGCCCTCGCGCCGCAGAAGGACGGAGGTCAGATGGCGGCCCGGCAGGGGCATCATTCCCCCGCAGCCGAGTATAAAAGCCTCAAGATTCATGTTGGCTAACTATAGGACAATGCTCGCGATGTTTCAATGCGGTCGCGGGACCCGTTCCCACATTAGCCGGCGGAGCCTCGCGGAGGGCCATAGGCCAGGATCTTCATCGCTCGCGGGGTTTTTTTGCGGGCCGCGCCCGCCAAAAAAACCTAAAGTGCCTGCGCAGGGCCATAGGCCCTGCGCAAGCGCTAGTGTTCCGGAATATTCAAATGACGGTATGCAGGCTGAGGTAATTCCTTGCCCGCAAGGAATTACCGAACGTTGCGATTTTGCAAACCGAATATTCCGGAACACTAGTGTTCCGGAATACTCAAATGACCGTATGCGGTTGAGGTAATTCCTTGCCCGGCAAGGAATTACCGAACGTTATGATTTAGCAAACCGAATATTCCGGAACACTAGTGTTCCGGAATACTCAAATGACGGTATGCAGGTTGAGGTAATTCCTTGCCCGCAAGGAATTACCGAACGTTATGATTTAGCAAACCGAATATTCCGGAACACTAGGCCACCAGCTTCGCGGCGGCCTCCACTATGCGGTGGGCGTCCTCCTTGATCTGGTGCGTGATGTCGTTCACCTGCGCGATGGCCTGCATTATCTGCGCGCTGCCGGCCCCCTGCTCCGTCATGGCGTTGAGGATGCCCTCCTCCTGCTCCGCGACGGTCCTTACCCCGCCGTCTATCGCGTCGAAGCGCGTCATCACGTTGTCGGTGGAGCGCGTGATCTTGTCTATCGAGCCCTTGATCTGCTTAAGGACCAGGCCGATGGTCTTGGACTGCCCGCTCGAGGATTCGGCGAGCTTGCGTATCTCGTCGGCCACCACCGCGAAGCCCATCCCGGAGCTGCCGGCATGGGCGGCCTCTATCGCGGCGTTCATCGACAGCAGGTTGGTCTGGGTGGCGATGTTCTGCATCACCGCGTTGATCTCCAGAAGCGACTCGGACTCCTCCGCGATCTTGCGAATGTCGGCGGCCACCTCGCTCAGCCCGGAATGCCCCATGTCCGAGGCCTCCATCAGGATTTTGACGCTTCGCGCGTTTTTCGACAGGAT
>WRAL01000140.1 GCA_009780285.1 Treponema sp. | reverse complement strand
TTGCATGGAAAACTTCCCTAGTGTTCCGGAATATTCAAATGACGGTATGCAGGTTGAGGTAATTCCTTGCCCAGCAAGGAATTACCGAACGTTGCGATCTTGCAAACCGAATATTCCGGAACACTAGCGCTTGACATTAATTTCCCTTTTTCATACAATGGACTTGTTCGACAACTCGGTTAGTTGCCGAACAACTCTAATCGAAAACACAGGCTTAGCATAAGGAGTGGATTGTATGTGCAGCATCGGCGCGTCCAAGGAAGCAAATAAATTTGTCTTCCTTGGATTGGCTCTTCTTTCGTTCGTGGTTTTTTTTCTTGAGATCTTGGTTTTGCTTATTGGGTCATTGTTTCGCGGAGACGCGAACCTTTGGGAACTGCCTTCAGCGTTGATTGTCCATTGGGTTTGCACGATCGTTTTTTGGTGCCTTGGGTTTTTTGCATTACACGTCCTTGCAAAAAAATCCGGCTACGATATGTTTGCGCATAAAGACAAGCCCAAACCCCTTAACTGGGTTTTTGTTGGGATTATTTTTGCGATTTCGATCATTGTGTCTTATATTTCCTGGGATATGCGCTTTAAACCGCTTGCCGAATTCATCGGGTTTGTAACCGGGCATGGCGATATAGGCATATTGCTTTTTGTATTTCAATATATTTACATTCTTGCGGAAAGCGCCCTGATCCTGGCGACGGTGATTTTTGGCCAGGAATTTGGAGAAAGGGCGTTTAAGAACAAAGCGATGCCTTGGGGCGGGATCTTCTGCGGCCTTACCTGGGGTTTAGTCCACATCCTAACGCAGGATCTGTTTACGGGAATACTTGGAGCTGTGGTAGCGGCGGCTTATGGCGCCGTGTTTTTATTGCTGCGAAAGAATATCCGCTACGCCTACATCGTCATCGCGCTGATGTTTATGATCTAATTCGCAACCGCAATAAAGCGTGGAGTTTTGGGTCGGGCCAAAGCCCTCGGGCTTTAGCCCTCGGGCTTTGGCCCGAGGGCTAAAGCCCGTTCCAAAACTCCGCAGCCAATGCGCATAAGGCGCGTTGGTCCTAGCCCTCAAGCTCTTTGCGCAAATTGTATTCCATCATTTTTTTCCAGCCCATGCGCAGCGCAATCCTGAACATACAGTCCTTGAAGGGCTTGAAGCCGCTGTGCTTAAGCGAAAGCGCCGCGCGGCCGTGATCGTCGCGAAGAGTCCAGGTTACCAGGCTGTCCAGCTCGGGCCTTTCGCAGAGGCAGCGATACGACAGAAAAACGCCGTCCTGGAAATCGACGACGGTGTTCGTAAAAACGCCGTCCCAAAATTTCGACCGGTCGCCTGAAAAGCGAAATTCCCGGCCGCGCTCCAGAGCGAAGCTGTCGCTCGCCATGCACCACTTCCCAAGCAGCGCGTCCCCGGTCAGGTATTCCCAGACCTTTTCCTTGGGCGCCGAATAGATCGCTGTCAGTGAAATGCTTGCCATCTTTCCTCCTTAAATGCGCGCGCTCATTCCAGCCTGGTCATGTCCGCCGTGCTAAGGACGACCTCGCCGAAAACGCTTGCCGGCGCGCGAGTGATGAACAGGTTGTTCGGCCCGTCCGTCACGATAAACCATAACATGGAAGGGGCGCCTTCCGGAATACGCATGGTCCAGCGCCCGGCGCGGGCCTCGGCGGAGGCGACGATTCTTTGCCAAATGGCCGTGTCCCGCGCGCCGGAAACGGAATCGCTTAGCGCGTAAACGTTCGCGCCGCTTATGTTCACCGTCCCCGAAATTTCCCGCTCGGCGGCGCGAGCCGCGCCCTGCGCCTGAACGCCCGGCGGCGCCCTGGCGCTTTCCAGCGCCTCAAGCCCGGCGACTATCGCGGACATTCTTTGCGCCTCGCGCCGAATGAAGGCCGGAACCGCGCGGCCTTCGGCAAGCAGGGCGCGGCTTAGATCGTTTAGAACATCCAACGCCTGCGCGAAGCGCCCTTCGGCGGCAAAAAGAACGGCCGTGTTGAAGGCCGCGTTGGCGTTTCCCGTTCGGGCGAAAATTTCCTGGTACAGCCGCCGCGCCTCGTCCTGCCGGCCCATGCGCGCAAGCTCCATCGCCTCGCGAGCGGCGGGCTCGCTTGCCGGCAGAGCGCGCAGGCTGCGCCTTTCGGCGGTCGTCCAGGGCGCCAGCTCCCGGCTCATATCGAGGGAAAATCTGTCTATGGCCAGCATGGCAAGGCTTTCGCCCCAGGAGCCGCTCTGGGGAAAATTGGCCGTAAAGCTAAAGCTTCTTCTATTAAGGTCTATCGCCGAGGGGTCGAACCACATCCTGTTGTCCCAAGGCCCGAAATGCGCGCCTAAGCGAAAGCCCGGCCGCGTCCAGCCGGCCGGGTTGCCCCAGTCCCAAATGCCCAGGCGGTTTCGCGCGAAGAAAACGGTCTCGCTGACTTCCTCGACCTTTCTGAAGTCGCCCAGCGTCCTTCCCTCGCGCGCAAGTATGTACGAGTATTCGATCTCGACGCTTACGCTAAGGGTTACGCTTAGGCCGACGAAGGTCGCGCCGGCTACGGTCTGCGAGCCTTCGCGGATTGTCGCTCCGGGCCGCGCGTCTATGATCCTTCCGGTAAGAAAGACGTCGACATGGCGCCAAAGCTCGTGCCGGGGCGTGTTCGCGATCGATTCCGGCTCGACAAAGTCGATGTTTCCTCTGAGCGCCGCGCTTCGCAGCCCGGCTTCCAGCGCCCCGGTCGCGTGGGCCGAAATGCGCCGAAACCTCGCGACGCTGTTTTGTTCAAGCGGAACGATCGTGACGCTCGTGGCGCCGCGCAGATCGACTATGGGCGGGCGCTCGACGTTAAAGCTGACGGAGGTCGCGCAGGCGACAAGCGCCAGTGAAATCGGCGCGAGAAAAAGGAATCGCAGCGTTTTTCCAGCTCCCATGCAGGAAAGATAACATGCCCGAGGCATGTTTTCAATCGCGCCGGCCCTTCCCTAGCCTCCCGAATCCCCGTCCGTAGGCATTTCGACGGAAGCCCCTCCTGTATCCATTTCCAGAATTTTTTCGGCGCAAAAATCGTAAATAACCTGCGCTTTGTTGATAGCTAGCTCTGTAATCGCGTCATCCACCGCCAGTTCATTGGGATAACGAGCCGCGACTCCGTAGGGGTTTAACCGTGAGCATTTATTTAGAAGAGATGAAAACGAATTATTCATTGCGATACACAAATGGCATAGCGTAACTAAGTCATGGGTCTTTGGCGGTTCGATCCCCTTTGAAATGCAGTAGCTCTTCAACGCTTTTTCGGCGCATTGCTGACAATGGTAGCAGGCGATTTCAATTTCCTTGGGAAAAATATTTTCAAACATATGCCTGGCGGCAATAAGATCGCTTTTTGCGTATCTAAGCCAATCCTTTGCAAGATCAAGCGCGTTCATACAACACTATCCCTTTTTCCAGAATCGTCCGCTCAATCGCGGGCAGCTTGCTCCTTGCTTCAAAATTGGTTTTATAATTGGCAAGCACGTCGACAGGGGTATATTCCGGGTTTTTTGACAGGTTACAATAAATGTTCTGTAGCGCCACAATCGGCTTTTCGCTTCCGTCTTTCAACACGACAAAAACATCGTGATCGCTGTCATTGCGCGGCGCGCCGTAGGCCTGCGATCCAAACAGAATTATCTTTTCGCAATCCTTGCCCACCGTGTCAAGAATACAGTCCTTGATGGCCGTTATCCTGTCGCTTATATCGGTCATGCCTGCCCCCGCATAATAGAGTTGTTCGGCAACTAACTAAGTTGTCGAACAAGTCCAATAATTATGCCCCAAAAGCCCTTGTTTCTCAAGCCCCGGCCCTTCCCTACAGCCCGAAGCCTTCCTCCAAAAAGGCGGCGAGGCCTTCGTCGGAAGCCGGGCCGAAAATAAAGTCCGCCATTTCCCGCGCTTCCTCGCAGGCGCCGGAAGGGGCGGCCGAAAAGCCGGCGGCGGCGAGCATGGGCAGGTCGTTTTCCTCGTCGCCGCAGGCCAGCGCCTGGCCCGGATCTATGCCCCGCAAGGCAAGCGCGGCCTCAAGGCCGGAGCCTTTGGAAACGCCTGAGGAAAGCGCTTCCAGATAGTTGCTTTGGGTTAGGGTAAGGTATACGCCCTCGCCAAGGCGCGCCTTCATTTCGGCGCGGGCTTTTTCCAGGATCTCAGGCTCGGCGATGAACATGGCCTTTACCGCCCCGCCATGCCGCCCGGCCATTTCCGCAATGTCCCCCACGACGACCTTATGGCCCACGCGCCTTTCGTACTCCAGCGCTTCCTCGCTCAGGCTTGCCGACGCGAGTATCTCCTCGCCCCGGCCGTCCTCTTGCGGAAAGTAGGCCTGGTAGTGCGCGCCGAGGATTTCGGCCGTCCTTGCGCCTTCCAGAAGCGCTTCAGGGGAAAGAAGGCTGTAGCGCAGGCGTTTCCCCCCCGGCATTTCCGCCAAGGCGCCGCCGTTAAAGAAAACCATTGGCCCACGCGCTCCCAGCGCCTCGCAAAAACGCGCCGCCGCGCCGGGGCTTCGGCCGGTGCATACGATTATTTCGACGCCTCGCGCGGCGAGCTTTCCGACGGCGCGCGCCGTCCTTTCGCCAAGGCTTGCGTCCGGAAGCAGGGTCGTTCCGTCCAGATCGAGGGCCAGGGCGCGTATACGAGTCGCGTCGAATTGTTTGCCTTTGCGCATGGGCCTATTATTTTCCGTTTTTTTGCGGAATCGTCAAGCGCGCTCCCGGCTGACCGACCAGACAAAACCGAAGGGATCCCCTACATTGCAGCATTCCGTTCCGTCTTCCGTCGTAAAAATCGGATTATCCGCCGTTCCGGGAGCCATGACTTTTCCGCCGGCGGCCAGCGCCCGCCTCGAGGCTTCGCCCACATTGTCTACGAACAGCTGTATGCAAAGCGGCGCGCCGCCAAGGGTCAGCGGCGATTTGGCGCCGTAGATCGGGTTTTCGTCGGCCATCGCGAAGCGGTCCTCGCCGATAAGGAAGCGCGCCGAGCGCTCGCCTTTCGCGCCCTCGATTCTCGCCCTTACCGTTACGGCGCCGAAAGCCCGCGCGTAGAAATCCAG
>WRAL01000139.1 GCA_009780285.1 Treponema sp. | reverse complement strand
GTCCTGTCCCCAACGGCCCGATCCAGATCCGTTCCGACTATACGCCGGCCCTTGCCGTCTACCAAGGTGGTGGCGATTTTCTTGCGGCCCAATGAAACCGTCACCTCGCCGTTAAAAAAGGCGGCCATTTCATCGACAAAAGTTTCGGTGTGCATGTTCATTATCGCCACCAGCGCGCCAATTACCTCGCCGTCTTTCTCGATGGGAATGGCGGACGCAAGAATCATCGGCAGGCCCTGAAGCGAATCGTAGAACGATCCGGCGCTTCCGCGCAGCGCGGCGACGACATTCCTATTGACAAGCGCGGAGTCGCCGTGCCTGCTGTAATCGAAAGTCCTCGCCACGACATTCCCGGCTGAGTCCACCACCGACAGGTTGTCCAGGCCGAAATTGTTCCCCCTGTTTCGCGCAAGGTCAAGGATCAGGCGCCTTGTCTCGCCATTGCCCGGATCGGCGTTCCACTGTTCCATCAAGCCCAGAAATTCCCGGTCCGAGGCGACGGCGAAACCGGCAAGCCTGTTGCGATCGTCCAAGGCGGCAAGATAGCGCCGGGCCATTTGGGAAATCGTCATCATGCGCTGTTCCGACATGTGCCCGGCAAGATGGTTTGCCGAGTACGCGACGTAAATCACGATAAAAACAAGCAGCGCGACGATTATCGCGGTAACTGGAAAAAGAATTTTGCTTTTCAGGCTGTTGAGCATGAACTCCCCCATAAGATGTATTGAGCGGGCCAAAAGGCCCGCCGCGCAAGATGTTTTTGAGTTGTTGTAAAATAGAGTTGTTCGGAAGCTTCAATTTCCGAACAAGTCCAAAATCCTGAAGGCGCTTATCGCCCCAAAATCTCCGGAGCCAGATCCATAGGGCTTAGAATGGCGCCGTTTTTGTAGGCCCGCATGTTTCCGCCTGAAATTTCATCGACAAGGATTATCGTTCCAGAAGGCGCGCGCCCGAACTCCATCTTTATGTCGTAAAGCTCGATGTTTTTTTTCGCAAGCTCCTCTTTCACGATTTTAGTCGCCTTGCGAACAAGGTCCGCAAGCGAGTCGTATTCCTGGGGCGTGGCGATATTAAGCATGGCAAGCGCGTCGCGGGAAATGGGCGGATCCTCGCGGCCGTCGTCCTTTAAGGTCGCCTCGACGAAATAATCCAGCGCCTCCCCTTCCTTGCAGTAGTCGCCGTACCTTTTTTTGAAGCTGCCCGTGGCTTTAAGCCGGCAGATAACCTCCAGCCCCTTTCCGAAAAGGCGCGCCGGCTTTACGACCATTTGCGCTTTTTCCGAATCGGCCGACACAAAGTGCGTGGGAATTCCGGCCTCGGCGATCTTGCCGAAGAAGAATTCGCTCAGGGCGACGGCGGCCTTTCCGCTTCCCGGTATCTGAAGGCCCACTTGGTTCGCGCCCGGATCGAAAACGCCGTTCTCGCCGGTCGCGTCGTCCTTGAACTGCAAAAGATAGTCGCCATTTTCAAGCCCAAAAACATTTTTTGTTTTTCCCGTGTACAAAAGTTTCATTAACAATTCCTCCGTGATTTTTCCTTCGTCGTTGTATTGCGCGCCTCAGTGTATCACGGAAAGCCAATAAGCGACAAGGCGTTCGTAAAGTCGCGCAGGGAAAAGTCGGCAATGCCGCGCATTTCCTCCCAGTCGGCGCGCGAGGCCTCGTCGTACAGGGCGCAGACTTTCATCCCGGCGCGTTTCGCGCTTTTTACGGCGCCGGCGACATCCTCGAAAACAACGCAGTCCTCGGGCCGCGCGCCGAGCCTGCGCGCGGCCAGCAAAAAAACGTCCGGGCGATCCTTCCCCTGGCCGGTCTCCGCCGAATTGCAGATAGCGTCGAACAGATCGAGCGCGCCGTACCTACGAAGCGCGAGCTCGCAAAGCTCGGGAAGCGCGCTGGTCGCGATGGCCAGGGGAGCGCCGCGCGCCTTTAGCTCGCGAACGTATTCCAAGGCGCCGCGCTTCATCGGGATTTCGCTCGCGTAGGCCCGGCGCGCCATTTCGTTCCATTCGCGCAAAATACTTTGCTCGTCCTCGGCAAGGCCGAAGCGCGCGATGGTGTAGCGCGCCGCCTGGAGAAAGCTCATCGCGGAAATTTTTTCCGCGTAATCATCCGGCGCCACTATTCCGCGCGCCGCAAGGAATTTCACGTCGATCTCGGTCCAGATTCCCATCGAATCGAGAAGCGTGCCGTCGAGGTCAAAGATGAAGGCCCTCATTTTCGGCCCGCTCGCGCTTGCGCTTGCGCGAGGCCCTGCGAAAAAAGCGCCTTTAGCTCGCGCGCCGCGTCGGCCGGATCGCCGCGCGCCGCTATGGCCGAAACGACGGCGATGCCGTCTATGCCGGTTTCTCCAAGCCCGGCGGCGTTTGCCGGCGCTATGCCGCCAATAGCGATTATGGGGATATCGACGGCGGCTCGCATCTTGCGCAGCCGTTCCAGGCCGGAAATTTCCGCATCCGGCTTTGTCGCCGTGGGAAAGATCGCGCCGGCGCCCACATAGCTTGCGCCTGCGTGCCGGGCCACTATCGCCTCGGCCACCGTGGAGGCGGAAACACCGACGATTTTTCCCGGCCCCAAAACGCTAATCGCCGCGCGGCAGGGCAAGTCGCCCTGCCCCACATGAACGCCGTCAGCGCCGCAGGCCAGCGCGATGTCGGCGCGGTCGTTGATTACAAGCGCCGCGCCCAGGCGCCCGGTAAGCGCGCGCAGGCGCAGAGCGATTTCGTAGAACTCGCGCGCGCAGGCCGTTTTTTCCCTAAGCTGAACGATGCCGCAGCCTCCGAGAATCGCCTGCTCGACGCATTCCTCGATACTGCTTTGCGTCGCCATCATATCCCTATCGGTTACCAGGCAAAGCGTCCAGTCGATTTTAGAGCTCACCGTATTTTGTCAATCCTTTTATGATCTGGGAATTGGCCCGGCTAAGCGCGTCGATCAGGGCCGCAAGAAAGCTGCCGGTTCCAAGCTCCCCCGCCTTGTCGAAGGCCAGATCGCCGGAAGTTCCCATGCAGGCCATTGCCGCGACGGCGCCCCAAAAAGGCTCGTCCCTGTTTGCGCCCAGAAACGCGCCCACAATCGAGGCGCACATGCATCCTGTGCCTGTGATCCTGCCCATCATTTCATGGCCGTTATCGATATAGGCGGTTTTGTCGCCGTCGGAAATTATGTCGCGCGGGCCACTAATAACGACCGTGCAGCCAAGCCTTTTCGCCAGATCCTTTGCCACGGACGCGGATTCAGCGCCGTCGCCCGCGCCGGCGTCCACTCCCTTGGAGCGCGCCTCCAGGCCGGCGATATGGCGAATCTCCGAGGCGTTCCCTTTAAGCGCCGCGATTTTAAGCTCGCTTAGCAGGCGCGCCGTGGTTTGCGAACGCAGGGCCGAAGCTCCCGCGCCCACCGGATCCAGCGCTATGGGAATGCCTTTTTCGTTGGCCGCCTTTCCCGCGGCGAACATCGAAGGGATAGTCGCGTCGTTAAGCGTGCCAATGTTTATCACAAGCGCGTCGGCGATGGAGGCTATCTGGGCCGCCTCGGCGATGGAGTCCGCCATTACGGGGGACGCGCCTATGGCCAGAGTCGCGTTGGCGCAGTCGTTCACGGTGACATAATTCGTAATGTGCTGAACCAAGGGATTTTTTTTTCTGAGATCGTCGATTAAACCGTACAGATCAAAAAAATTATCTGCCATTTTTTCCTCCCGTCAAAAAGATCTCGCTTTTTTTGTTAAAATGATTCGTCGGCCCGCTTCCGCGTCCAAGGCTCGGCGCGGCCTCGATGGCGGCGCGGACATAGGCCTTGGCTTTTTCCACGGCCTCCGGAAGCGCCAGCCCCAGCGCAAGGTAGGCGGCAATAGAGGAAGAAAAGGTGCAGCCGGTGCCGTGGGTGCGCGTGGAATTTATTCGCGGGGCGGAAAATTCAAAAAAATCATTGCCGTCGAAAAGAACGTCGGTCGCGTTGCCTTCGCCGAAGGCGAAGCCTTCTCCATGCCCGCCCTTGACGACCACGGCGCGGCAGCCGGCGCAAAATATGCGCCCGGCGGCCTCGCGCATGTCGTTAATGTTTTTAATTTCCATTCCGGCCATTTTTTCCGCTTCCGGAATGTTGGGCGTAACCACGTCGGCCAGCGGCGCGATGCGCGAAAGAAGCGCGCCCACGGCGCTCGGGTCCATAAGCGCGCTGCCGTTTTTCGCGTACATTACCGGATCCACGACGACGTTGCGCGCCTTGAACCGGGAAAGCCGCGCCGCCACGGCCTCCATTATCGCGGCGCTTGAAAGCATGCCGATTTTTACCGCGCCCGGCGGAATGTCGTCAAATACCGCGTCGATCTGCTTTTCGATTATGTCGACGCGCAAGTCCTGAAAATCGACCACCTCGAAGGTGTTTTCCGCGACGACGGACGTCACGACGGACATGCCGAAAACGCCGTGAGCGGAAAAAGTCTTGATGTCGGCCTGGAATCCGGCGCCGCCTGAGCAGTCGGAGCCGGCTATGGTAAGCGCTGTCCTCATCCCTTTGCCCCCTAAAATTAGTCGCGCGACATGCGGGGGGGCTGTCCTTCGGGCTTGTCCTTCGGCCGGCCGTTCATTTGCTTCCTTCGCTGGTATTAACCAACAGGTTCAAAGAGTCAGGTTCTACCTTCTCAACCCCTTTCAAGGGTTCCCCTGCAAACGCGCTTTTACGCATTGTGATGGAAAGCGGCGATTCGCGCAAGCGCGCTTTCCTTCGGTTCCGGAGGCACCGCGAAGATCGCCCTGCAATAATTAAATAAGCGCCAAAGGCCGGAACGCTAGTCGCCTATTCTGGTCAGCGTGAACCTGACGATGAATTCCCTTTCCTCGCCCGGCGCAAGGTTGATGTTCTGGAAGGAAAAGCCCATCGCGCTGTCCAGCCCGTGAACGTCCCGCCGCGCGTCCGCGTAGATGTAGTTTAGGTGCGAGCCTCCGCCCCAGGCGCCCAGCCAGAGGGTATCCACCGGGGTAATTCGATTTCCCCCCAGTCCAATAAACGAAAGTACCATCGAGGTATTTTGATCGGTCATCCGCGCGCCCTGGG
>WRAL01000138.1 GCA_009780285.1 Treponema sp. | reverse complement strand
TAACATAGGCGGAACCTTTAACGAGGAGCGCTTTAACGGCAGGCTCAGATCCATTATCGTTTCTCCCACGAACAAAATGGCGGTGATCATGTACAACGGCGTGTCTTCGATTGTGGTTGCCGCCATTACCATAGCGGCGGCCTTTATCGTCGGCGGACTGATCTTCGGCATTAGTTTTTCGGGGCTTAACCCAGGAATGTTTCTCGCGGTAATATTCACGGCGACCTTCGCCTGCGTTGGAATGGGGCTTATGTTCGCGGCCCTCGCTTTAATAACGGACAGCATACACCTGCTTCTAAACGCCGTGGCCCTACTGATCATGATTTTTTCCGGCGCGAACTTCCCCGTGTCCCAGCTTCCGGTTTTTGCGCAGTGGATAGCCCGTGCGTTTCCTCTTTTTCGCAGCGTGAGGGCGGCAAACATGAGCATAGACGGCGCTTTTTCCAAGGAGTTTGGGCAATTGCTTGCAGGCGAGCTGCTTTTAGGTCTTGCGTTTTACCTTCTGGCCTTTGCCCTCATTAAATTCATCGAACGAGCGGCAATTAGGAACGCGACATTGGAAATGTTTTGACGCAAGCTCCAGCCAGCGCGCCCTTGTTATCCCGCAGCGCGCCTCGTCGCGGAAAACGCCCTTGATCTTGAGCGCCTGCTTCGCCGTGCCCTCCGCTTCCATTCCGCATTTTTGCATCACCCTTGCGGAGCCTTCGTTGCCGACAAAATAGTACGACTCCACGCGGTTTAGCTCCAAGCTCTCGAAGCAGAGCGCGAGCAGGGCGGACAGCGCTTCGGTCATGTAGCCCTTTCCCCAATGCGCGCGGTTCAGCACGTAGCCAAAGCCGGCTTTCTCATGCTCCGGTTCCATGCGCAGATCGATGGCGCCTATGCAGGCGTCGGTTTCCTTTAACGCTATGGCGAAAATGCCCGGCCTCGACCAGTAGTGCTCGAAAATGCTCTTTTTCGCTTCCTCCAGGGTTTTTACGCCTTCCCAGATCAAGTACCGCAAGGTTTCCTCGTCGCTGCCGTAATCGAAAACGGCCTGCGCGTCGCTCTTCCTGAATTTTCGCAGCGTTATGCGCGCGCAGTCCAGCGTTTCGTTGTCGTATAAAATTTCCTTGTAATTCTCGACCATGCAAATCTCCCGCCACACTATGCGCTATACGCGGCTTTGCGTCAAGCGCGCGGCATGTTTTTCTCTTCCCTCCGTGTAACTCCAAGGCCAATCCGCCGCAGGTGGATTGGCCCGTCCTCCGTGGTTGGTTAATCTGCCTACGGCAGATTAACTCGGAGTTTTGGCGTTACCAAAACTCCAGGGGTGGGTGAATGAAGAATTAACCACGGAGTTACACGGAGTACACGGAGTTTTAATCTGTGGTCGCCCCTAGGCTAAACTGAGAATTGCTTATCTCAAACACTTTCGCTGTCAGGAGGACTTTTCCGCGATCAGGGTAAAGGACAAAGGAAAGCCCTTGCCGTCGTATGCGTCGGTCATGCCTACGTCGTAGTCGTGTTCGTCGAGCCGAAAAGTTTTCAGGCCGCAGGCGCCCAGCGCGTTTATTACGTCGGACATCGTTTGCGGAAAATCCGTGAAGGTTTTCGACGCGTATTCCCCCGACATGTAATCCCTTCCCCGGTTTTCGACCCAGGGATCTCTATTGAAATACGAATAGGCGACCCTGCGCAGATCCTTCGGATCGTAAGTGGAGTCCCAAGGCTTGGGCAACATGGCCATCATCGGGTGAAAATGATTGATAAGAACGACGCCGCCGGCCTTCAGGCAGCTTGCGGTTTTCGCAAAAAGAAGCGCCAAATCCTCGAACCAACTGATCGAGCCTACCGTGAAAAGAATTAAATCGAAACGGCCGTAATAGCTTTCGGGAATGTCCAAAATATTGCAGGCGACGAATTCGCAGTTTGTTATGCCAGCCTTTCCCGCCGTTTCCCTCGCCTGAGCGATGATGTTTTCGGCAATGTCGAAACCGACCCCGGCGCTTGCGCCGCTGTCCATAAGCGAGAGCAGCTCGCGGCCATTGTTGCAGCAGAACTGCGCCAGGGTTTTGCCGCGCAGATCCATGCCTTCGAGCGTCCGCTTCATGTCGTCGTCGAAAAGCGCGAACTTTTCGGCCTTTAGGCGCAGGTGGTTGTTTTCCCCCCAGCCGGGGCGGCGGTTGTCGAAGGCCTCTTCCCACGCGGCCTTGTTTTCGTCAATGTAGCTCACAATATCCCCTTGATCAAATATGGGACTATTGTAGCGGAGATGCGGGCAGTTAGGGAAGCGGCCCTATCAAGGCCGCCTCCACAGTGAAGCTAAAACCTGTCGGTTATTCGCCTTCCGCCGAATTGTCCGTTTCGTCAGGTTTGTTTGGCGGAGGCAGTTTGCGAATCGTTTTCACTTCCATCTTAAACGTGTTTCTTTCGCGTTCCAGCTTTCCTGAAATCTCAACCTTTTCGCTTGGCAGCAAGTTGCCCCACTGCAATGCCGCCATGTTCCAAACCTTCCATTCAATCTCGACAAGGATCTCGCCTGTGCCATCGCTGAACCAATAATACTCCGACCCAACCTGACTTGTAAGACTGCCTTGCAGCGAAAGCCGGCTATTGTTCGGAATCGAGTGGGCAGCGCCGACCGTCGTCAGCCCCACATCTTGCGGCTTTCCGTTAAAACCTTCCCAATCACACGATGCAAGAGCGAGAAAAAACAAGGCAAAAGCCGGTAACATAAATCCCTTCATAAGTTTCCCTTTTGGTTTTAACCATGCGCGCATGGTCCGCCGATCATTGCAGTTTTATCGGCCTTCAGTATGGATTCGCCAGGCGAATCCAATGCGGTGTTCAATAGAGTTTTTCTGAAACTTCAGTTTCAGAAAAACTTCCGCCGAAAGCGGCAAAATACGCAGTATTTTGCAGGACTTGTTCGACAACTAATCAAGTTGTCGAACAAGTCCAATATTTCGCGGCATTCGCCGCAGACTGCTTGCGCTAGCGAGCGCCGCTCATTCGTATCACTTCGACCTCGATCGAAAACTGGCCCTTGCTAATCTCGACTTCGCCTCCAATCTCGACTACGTCGGAAGGGCCGGCGTACAGGCCCCGCCATATCTTACGCTCGATTTCCACGACGATGGTTTCGCCCGCTAAATCACGGAAGCTGTACTTATCCCCGCCAAGCGAAGCGACGATATTGCCTGCAAGAACCACCCACGAATCGCGCGGAAGGTTTCTCGCCTCGCTTATGGCAATTGGGCGATTAACGGTAACGGCTTGTCCGGGCCGCGCGTTTTGCCTGCCGCTTCCGGTGATGACATACACTTTAATCATGGCGATTCCCCGGATTATCCTTAGCTCGCCGCCTATCTCCACCGCGTCCATTGGCCCGGAGGAAAGGCCGCGCCATATTTTAAGGCCGATTTCCACGGTAATGGTTTCGCCGGCCGCGTCGCGGAAAGTATAGTTCCTGCCGCCGGGAAGCGCGTTCACGATATTCCCCGATAAAACAACCCATGAATTGTGCGGAAGCGCGCGCGCCTGGCTTACCGTAATTGGGCCAGAGGACGTTACGGCTTGCGCGTATGCGGCCGATGGAAGAAAAGCCGCGCAAGCGCAGGCAAAGAGGATCCCGGCCAATAAACAAGTTCTTTTCATTTCATACCTCGCAAGCTCGCAAAAAAAGGCGAAAAAGGCGCCCCGCGCCCATTATAAGCGGGCTGGGGTTTCGCTACCGCCGCGTTCCACACATAGAGCGCGGCGGCAGCCAGGATTTCGGAAGCTATATCCTCCTAATCCCTTTGCCTTCCACCTCAATCCTTCCGTTCCTGTTGCGCTCAACCTTAACCAAAAGCTGAACCCTGTCCGTGGGGGAGACTGACATATCCCACCAGACATAGCGCTCGATTTCCACCATAATTTCTCCCGTCGAGTCCCTGAAAGTGTATCTGTCGCGTCCAAGCGAGTTCACCACGTTCCCGGTCAATACGACGTAGGATTTGCCGGTGGGGAGCGTCTGGAACTGGCCGATAGTCATGCTGCGGAAGTCCATCTGCGCGCTCGCGGTTCCCGGGGTTACCGGGCCGGTAAAACCGCCCTGCTGCGCGAAGGCCGCCGAGCCAAAGACAACCATCGCCAAAGAAAGACCGACCAAAACAGTATACTTTTTCATAGTATACCTCCTAAAATAGATTTGCGCGACTTAGCCGCGCTCGCGACTCAAGCCGCGCTTGTAAAAAACTATACGGCTCGAGACGCGCCCGCTGCTACCCGCATAATGGGGTGGGATCGCGCTTTTCCGCCCCCCATAATCAGGTAGGTTTTCGCCTTTTCCTACCTGCATAATTATGTAGGCCCGCCTGATTTCGACAGATACTTCGCGAAAAGCTCCTGTATGCTCTGGATTTCCAGCTTGCGATACAGGTTTTTCTGATGAAAGCGCACGGTGTCGAAGCTGATCCTCAGGGTATGCGCGATTTCCTTCGGGGCGCTGCCGCCAAGCAGCATCGTGAAAATTTCCTCCTCCCTCGGCGTAAGGTTAAGGCTGTCCCTGACGTTAAGCGTTTCCGTTTCCTCAAGCGGGCGGACGTAATGGTCCATGTCCCTAAGGTAAAGCCCGTCCGTCCAGTCCGCGTCGAAAAGCTTTTTCTGGATCAGCGGCATGAAAAGCAGGCAAAGGCTGACAAGAACAAGCGCCACTCCGAAAGCGAGGAACTTGTTCGGGCTGTCAAATCGATTGAAGTACATGGAAATCAATCCTGAAATAAGGCAATATTGGGCAAAGATAACCGCGCAGTAAAGACGGAACATGCGCATCGACCGGCTGCGCTTGATAGCGCCCGCGCACATATAGATAACGATGATGTATCCAAGGCTGTCCCCAAGGCCGTACAAGAGCGAGCCCGAGATAAAAGTCGCCGTCGTGTCGTAAAGCAGAATGCCCAGTCCAAAAAGCGAAAGGACAAGAAAGAGAAGCCAGATGTACATGGCATTCCTGCCCTTGAGCATCTGCAATACAAAAACAAGGCCGATGGAAATAAAGATACCGACAGCGAAGGCGATGTGCGAAACGC
>WRAL01000137.1 GCA_009780285.1 Treponema sp. | reverse complement strand
CTGCCGGATGCGCCGACGGATGGATTGTCGTGGCTGCCGACGATGCCGCCGACAGAGTTTACCCCGCTCACGTCGCCCTGAACGCGCAGGTTCCTTATCTCCCCGTGGTAAACTAAGCCGAACAGCCCGACGCCCGGGGGCACGCCCGAGATGTCCAGGCCGTGGATGCGGCGATGGCCCCCGTCGAAGGTGCCGTTGAACGGATGTATCGGCCTGGTCGCAATCGGCCCGAGGGCGTTGAAGGGGCCGTCGCCGTCCCCGGCGGCGTAGTCGATGTCCTCGATCAGCCGGTAGTTAAGGGTTGACCCGGCGGCGTATGCAAACCAGTGGAAGGCCCGCCAGTTGTCCTGGCCCAGCGGAATCGCCCGCCTGTTGGTGTGGTCGTCCCGCCCGTCGTAGATCGTCAGCGGGATGTTCACGCTTCCGCCTGTGTAGCCGTGGCCCGGCGGCAAGTCCCCCGGTCGCACCGTCAGCGTTACGTTGGGGGAAAAAACCTCCCCCATGTCGTACTCAATCATCAGCGCGAAGGTCTTTGTCCCCGCCGCCGGGTCGTAGATGCCGTCGAGCCAGGCCTCCCCTGTAATGTTGGCCATAAAACCGACAAGCGATTCGTAGGCAATCTCCACGCCCGCCGCGTCCGCCGCGCTTTGCAGGCCGCCCACGACGGCCGTAACGGTCGCCACCCGCTGGCCGGCAAGCGGGGTAAGGAAGTCCATGCCGGCGATGGGGTAGGCGACGGGGTTTACGGTGAAGGTTACGGGGGGCGCGGGTTCCTGTAGCCAGGCGATGGTCAGCATGTAGGGCACGGTCTGCCCGTCAAGGTCGAGGGTCAAAGCCAGCGTTTGCAGATTCGGAAGGAGGCGGCGCGGTAAGTATTCGCCGGACACGATTTCAGGACCTCCCCAGAAAAGCTTGGCGTCCGCCTGGGAAACGTCGAACGAGGGAATCAGGAGGTAGTCCATCGCGCCCCACACGTCCCGCCGTATCGTAAGGTCAAGGGAAATCGTGTTCCCGCTTATCGCGCCTGTCGCGTCGGCGGCAAGAAACCCCGGGTTGTCGGCGGCGAGGAAGTCGAAGCGGGTGATTTCGGGCGGGGGCGGGGCGGGTTCCTGTTCGTAGGTGATTCGAAGCTCGCCGCCCACGGTCTGCCTGTTTCCGGCGAGAGTCAAGAGCGTATGCCCTGAGTCAAAATGAAAGGGTTCGCCGGCCTTTATTTCCCTGCCGCCGGAATCGCTAAGCCGGGCGTCCGCGGGGGAAAACCCCAGCGTGGGCGCCAGCGGGTAAGCGGCGGTCCCGCCGTTCCACGCGTCCCGCCGGATCGTAACGGTAATGTCGATGTTGTTCCCGTTAACCAGGCCTACCGCGTCGGCGGCAAGGTTCGGGTTGTCGGCGACGAGGAAGTCGAAGCGGATGATTTGCGGCACCGGCAGCGGCGGCGTGGCCGCGTTGACCTCGTACAGCCGAGTCGCGCCGGATCCGGCGATTACCAGGTAGCCCACCGTGGTTTTGGAAAAATCGATGCGCTTGTCCAAGGCCGGCGTTTTGAAGCCCCCCGGCGCGTTCTGCACGAGCGAGCGGGCGTGGTCCGTCAGGCTGCCGGATGCGTCCGCGCCTGCAAGCCCGTTCCACAGGGCCGTAATTTCCAGCCCGAAGGTTTCCCGCGCGTATTCCTCGCTTATGGGAATGAGGGTCGCGCCCGGCGACACCTCGATCTGCGGCGCGACGGCCCCGGCCGGCAGAGCCATGTCGATGCGCTTTTCGCCCACCGTCGCCGCCAGGCCTTCCACGGAAAAACTGATAATCCTGTCGCCTTCCGGCTGCTTCTCGAAAATCTCGTGAAAGAAGTCCTCGCAAGCCGCCATCAAAAGCCCGCCCGCCGCCAATGCCGCGACAAGGCCAAAAATCCCGTTCCTTTTTTTCATCCCAAAATTCCTCCAAAATTAAGTTGCATCCAATTCCGGTGCCAGGCACCGGGAACCGGTGCCTGGCACCGGGAACCGGTGCCTGGCACTTTTACTTTTACTGCCGGCCCTTTCCGCCGGCCTTACCCCCGGCATTCAATGCCTGAAGTTTCGGGCGGGCTTTAGCCCTCGGGCTAAAGCCCGTCCCGAAACTTCGGAGCTACTCCGCCGCAGGCGGAGTAGCCAGATCCCTATCTTCCGGACTATACTTTCCGCATGACGATCACGCGAACCGTGGAAATCCGCCCCGGCAGGCGGCTTACGCTGGAACTTCCTCCCGAGCTCCCCCTGGGCAAGGCGCTGGTTACCGTAACCGTGCGGACCTGCGAAAATGCCCATGAAGCCATCGCGAACCTCCGAGGGCTTGCCAGGAAAATGGGCTCCACCCTTACCGTGGAGCGTTTCCTGGAAATGCGCCGCGAAGACCTTCTCGTCGAGGAGGAAAACCTTCTCCGGGAAACAACCTGATGCAGAGCTGCGTCTTTGATGCCTGCGCCGTCATTACCTATCTCAACGACGAGCCGGGAAGCGATATCGTGGAAGCTCTGCTTAAAGAGGCGGCCGACGGAGAAACCGACATCTACATAAGCATTGTCAATCTGATCGAGGTTCATTACGCCAACATCCGCAGTCTCGGTTCCGAGAAGGCTGCGCAAATTCTTGAAAGCATCCTTGCCTTGCCGGTAAAGGTTATCCGGGAAATTTCCCCTGCGGTCTTTGAGCAGGCTTCCCGGATTAAGGCGGCCTACCGCTGTTCCCTTGCGGACGCAATCGGTCTTGCTACCGCGATGGAGATGTCCGGCCGCTTTGTTACCTCGGATCATCACGAGCTGGAGGCGGTGGCAAGGAACGAACCCGTCGCCATCGCCTGGCTGCCGCCGCACCCGAAAAGCCGGCATTAACTTGTCCCGTCGCAGTGTTGTCCTTTTTTTCATCCCAAAAATCCTCCAAAAAAGTCTCGTCTACAATTCCTCTTCCGGCATTCAAGCCGGGCCAAAACGCCGGCCTTACCCCCGGCATTCAATGCCTGAAGTTTCGGGCGGGCTTTAGCCCGTCCCGAAACTTCGGAGCTACTCCGCGCAGCGGAGTAGCCAAAACGCCGGCCCTTATTGCCAGCCAAAGGTCATCTCCACGACGCGGTAGCTTTCCCAGGTGCCGTCGTCCAGTTCGGGCGCCCTGTCGGCGCCGTAAAATTCCACCGTCATTCTGTCCGCGCTAATGCCGTATTCCCGCGCAAGGTAGTCCCTTACGTAGAGCGCGCGGGCCTGCGACACTTCCCGTCGGCCGGCTTCCTCGCCGAAGAGCGCCGAGTAGCCGCGCAGGGTTACGCGAGCCGTCGGGTTGTCCCGCAGGTATCGGCCGGCCTCGTCCAGTTCCGGAATGTGGCGCTCCATTACAGTCGTTCCGTTGGGCTCGAAGTACAAGGCCGTAATCGAGCGGCCCGGCGTTGTCGGCGGCGGCGGCAGCGCTATGGGAACGGCGGCCGGTCTGACAGGCCTGGGCGCGGGCCGCGATGGCTGGAAGGTAATGCCCGCCTGAATCCCCGGCAGGGCGATGGCTTTGGAGCTTTCAAAAAGCAGGTCCAGGCCGCCGCCGGCGTAGAGCGCCAGGTTCGCCGGAAGCGCCCGGCTAAGGTAGATTTTGGCCTCGGCCGCCGGAAGCCGGGCCTGGGAAACGGCCTTGTCCCCGAGCCATTGTCCCAGGCTGTTTTGATAGTGATCGACGCCGGCGAAAAAGAGGCCGGCGCCCAGGTCCGCGCGCAGGCCCCACGCGCCGAACAGCCGCAGCGCCGGGTAGTAGCTAAGCCGCGCCAGGGCCGGCGCCATCCACGCGCTTTCGGTCAACGGCCCTTTCCCCGAGGCCGCGGAAAAGCCGGCTTCCAGGCCCACGACAAGCCGCCCGAAGGAAAACCGCCCCAGCTCGTAGCCCAGGCCGGCGCGTATTCCCGGCAGGGGCTGCAAGTCCTCGGCAAAAAGCCCCGGCGCGAAAAACCAGTTGGCCGCCGCCGAAACCTCGATAGGCAGCCGTTGTCCCTCCTGCGAAAAGCCGCCCGGCGCGACGGCCAGAATTAGGGCCAGCGCCGCGAAAAATAGTCTGCTGCTCATACTCGTCTCCTTTCCTTTTTTAGACCTGCGCGCCTGCATTACAGATGAAATCATTCTTTATCAATAGCGACATTTTATGAACTTTCAGTATGAAAGTCAATACCTTTTTCTGAAAAAAACTATGACATTTTCGCAAAAAGTGTCATAAACGGCATCGGGGCTTGCGAAATAGCAGAATCTCGCCTATACTGATCCCACGAGAGGGCGGGCCAAAGCGCCTGCGGCGCTTTGGCCTCGGAGTTTAGAGGCGGGCTTTAGCCCGCCTCTAAACTCCACGCCTCGTTGCCATGACCGAGATCCCGCGCGCGGCGGAGCGGAGGGAACAATGGTGAAAGGGAGCTTAGGGATCAAAGCCCCACAACCTAAAACCGCTTGGCAAAGCCAAGCGGTTTTTTCTACAGAAGAGCGGCCTTTCGTCCAAGGTCGCAAGCGCGAATGCCCTGCGTGCCAGGGCCAACGCGCCGTAGGCGCGTTGGCCTCGGAGTTTTGCTTCGCGAAACTCCACCCATGATTGCCCAGATCAAAGGCCATCGAACAAAAAGGCCGCGAGGCCCCTAATCTATTCCCGCAGCCTTCCTAAAGCGCGCAACCGTGGCCGCGGCGATTGGCCGCGCCCTTTCCGCGCCGCGCGCGAGGATTTTGTCCAAGGCCTGCGCGTCGGCGACAATCGCGTCGTAGCGTTCGCGCAGGGGCGAAAGAAGGCGGTTAACGGCATGAAAAAGCTCTTCCTTCGCCGCGCCCCAGCCCATTCCGCCGGCCCTATAGCGCGCTGCAAGCGCGGCCTGTTCCCCCGAGTCGGCGAAAAGCTTGTACAGCGCGAAAACCTGGCTTTCATCCGGGTCCTTGGGCTCCTCGACGGCCTGCGAGTTAGTGGGAATTTTCATGATAATTTTTTTCAGCGCCGCTTCTGAGGCGAACAAAGGAATTGTGTTGCCGTAGCTCTTGCTCATCTTCCGTCCGTCAAAGCCGGGAATAATCGCCACGTCGTTCTGAACGCTCAG
>WRAL01000136.1 GCA_009780285.1 Treponema sp. | reverse complement strand
CCTTGCATATTTCCATCCCGTCCTTTCCCGGAAGCATAAGGTCCAAAAGGATAAGCGCGAACTCTCCGGTAAGCGCAAGCTCCATGCCCTTCGCGCCGTTTTTTTCGATTACCACCTCGAAATCGTTTATTTCAAGATAGTCGCGCTCGAGCGCCGCGATGTCGTCGTCG
Organism: Treponema sp.; assembly: GCA_009780285.1. GTDB lineage: Bacteria > Spirochaetota > Spirochaetia > Treponematales > Breznakiellaceae > WQXQ01. Next base: position 4,949 of record WRAL01000136.1, on the reverse strand, counting down.
TCCTCGATGACCAGGATTTTTCGTTTGCCCGACATTTATCCCACTGCCTCCTCTCGATCCAAGGGCAGGCGAATGACGATCGCAAGGCCGCCGCCCGGTATGTTTTCCCCGCGAATTGAGCCGCCGGATCGCTCCACGATCTTCGCGCAGATCGCGAGCCCGAGGCCGGAGCCTTTCGTGTGCCGCGCCGGATCCTCGCGATAAAAGACATCGAACAAATGGGGAAGGGCCTCCTCGCTTACGCCCGGGCCGTCGTCGGCGAGCGTTATGATCGCGAGATCGCCTTCGACGCGGGCGCTTATTTCCACGCGGCCGGCTTCCTTTTCCTTGTACTTCGCGCTGTTTTCAAGGATATTGACAAGAACGCGCCTAAAGCGCATCACGTCGGCGCGGACGTGCGTTTTTTCCGGGCAGTCGGCGACGGAAATCAACAGCCCCTTTGCCTCGTATTCCTGCGCGAGCTCCTCGGTCATGTCGGAGATGGCGCGCAGCATGTCCACGCGCCGGGGCGAGAAGGCGAATTCGTTCATGTCGAGTTTCGTGAACAAAAAAAGCTGCTCGATTATGTGCCTCATGCTTTCCGCGTTGTTTTTAATCGTCGCGAAATATTTTTCGCGCATTTGCGCCGTGGACGCGACGCCGGATTCAAGGCCGTCAAGGTAGCCGCCTATCGTGGTAAGGGGAGTGCGCAGGTCGTGCGAAATGCCCACCAGCAATTCCCGGCGGCTCGCCTCGTCCTTCAGCCTGCGCTCGTTTGAGGCCTCGAGCTGAGCGGCCATTTTGTTAAAGGCCTCGCAGACGGCGCGAAACTCGTCGTCGCCGGAATATTCCACGCGGCAGGCGAAATTGCTCTCGCCTATCCTGCTTGCGCCTTCCGCGAGCGCGTCCAAGGGCCGCGTGATTTTTTTGCTCATCCGATAGGCGAGCGCGCTGTTTATGATGCAGATGAACGCGACGAAGACGGCGATGGACACGAGCGGGACAATTCCAAAAACGGCCGGCGATCCCGAGACGCCAAGGTCGACGCCGCGGCCCCCAAACCCGTACCTTCCCCGGATAATATACGCCGCGAGAAAATGGGAGGTTATGAAGGCCGCGATAATTCCGCCTATCGTTACAAGCACCATGCGGATGTTCGAGCGGAACAGCCTTTTTTTTATCGTCATGCGATCCTCTAGCGCGCGCTTTCTTTAATCTCGCGCAGGCGCGTGTGTTCCCTGGAAATAAGGTAAATCACGATTCCGGCGAGGCTCGTAGCCAGGACGACTACGGGCCACAGGATTTTGTTCTTCCCGTTTTTCCGGCTGTCCGCGTATACCCAGGCGGCAAGCAGCAGGCGGAAAACGGCCCTGAAAATAAAGCCGACGACGAAAAAAAGGCCGACGCCGAGCATCCCGCGCCCGCCGGGCCGCCTTCCCTGCGGGCCGCCCCAGGGCCTCGCTTCCCGGCCGTGGAAAATCCGCGCCTCCCTTGCCGCGCCGTCGGCCTCGACGATAAGGACGGATCTTCCGTGGCCCCAATGCCTTGCCAGGCGCCCGTCCTCCTGCAACGCGGCGCGCCGCTGCGCCGCGCCCGCGCGTATCGCGGAGAAGTTTCCGCTTATCGCCATGTACGCGACGAAGACGGCGAGACAGGCGAAAAAAGCGACGAAGAAAACGACGAAGGCCTTCCTAAAATTGATTTCCTTGATTCTGCTGTCAAGTGTTTTCATAAACGGCTCCTTGCATTTTTTCTTTCAGGCCATGCGGCCCGATGATTCAAGACTAGCCGAGCGCCGTAAACTGGCCGTAAACAAAGGGTTAAATCTTGGTAAAATCATTTTTCCTTCCACCAGGTCGTCGTGGAAAAGGGCCGGAAGCCTATGCCGTAGTAAAACTGCTTTGACGAGCCGACGAAGGCCTTGGTCGCGCCAAGCTCCCCGCAGCGCTTTATCCCCTCGAGGACGGCCGCCCTTCCCAGGCCCATTTTGCGATACGCCGGCTCGGTGGCCACCGGCTCCACGTAGGCGCTCCCCGATCTTTGGTCGTGCCACATCCCGCAGTGGGAGACGAAGTCCCCGCCCGGCGCCTCGACGAAAATTTTCAGGCCAAGATCGATGTTGGGCCTGTCCCAGGCTTTTTTGTACACTTCCGAATGCTTTTCCCAGTAAAAGGAAAAAGGCCCTTCCGCGTTCATTTCATGGTTAAAGCCTTTCCACATGGCCTGGCCGTATTTGTAGAGATCGAAGTCCTCGGCGAGGCTGACGATCCTAAAGCCCTTGGGAAGATCGTATGCGAGCCTTTCCGGCGCGATGGGAAATATCGAGTCATGCTCTTTTTCCTGCGTGGGATAAAAGCCGTTTTTCGCGGCGATTTCCTGCGCGCCTATGTCGCCGTCAAGAATCGCCAGGGCGAATTCCCCGCCCTTGGAAAAATTCTCTTTCGCGTAGGGCAGCATTTCCTCTTTAAGGCTTTCGCGGCCCTTGCGCGCAAGAAGGAAGGCCGAGCCGAGCCTGCCGTCGAAGGCGACGACGCCGGCGATTTCCCCGCCGTCCACCCAAAGGCCGGTTCTTTCGAGTCCCTGCGGGTCGTAGCCCTCGCGCCCGAGGTTCATGATCATCCAGTCCCAGCGGCCAAAATGGTAGTTGCAGTCGTCAAGCTCGATAAGGAAGTCCCTTACGGCGCGGTAGTCCTCGCCGTAAGGCTCGGCGTTTTCGTAGCGCCTGAAATGTGCCGGCATCGTTCCCCCCTTGCCGGAATGATCGCGCGCCTCAGTGCTCGCGTCAAGCGCGCTCGCCGCTGAAATCAATTTTTCCGGAAAAATAACCACGGAGGACGCGGAGCTACACGGAGGAAGAGCGAGCTTCGGCTCGCGGCAAGGCCCGAGTCAAGCGCGCTCGCCGCTGAAAGCAAATTGCCGGAAAAATAACCACGGAGTACACGGAGTTGCACGGAGGAAGAGCGAGCTTTGGCGCGCGGCAATCGCCGCGTCAAGCGCTCGCTGTGGCCGATTGCCCAAGCGCGCGAAAACTGCTAGACTGCGCTCGTGGCTTACGTAAAAAACCTATTCGATCGCAATTTTTTGGAATACGCCTCCTACGTGATCAAGGATCGTGCGATTCCGGACTTGGAGGACGGGCTGAAGCCCGTTCAGAGGCGCATCCTGCACACGCTTTTCGAAAAGGACGACGGCAAGTTTCACAAGGTGGCCAGCGTCGTCGGCGAGTGCATGAAGTACCACCCGCACGGCGAGGCTTCCATCGCGCCGGCCTTGGTGGTGATCGCCAACAAGGAGCTTTTCATTGACCGGCAGGGGAACTTCGGAAATATTTTTACCGGCGACGGAGCCTCGGCGCCGAGGTACATCGAATGCAAGGCCAGCGCGCTTGCCAAGGACGTTTTCCATAATCCCAAGCTGACCGACTGGGCGCCTTCCTACGACGGCCGGGGACGCGAGCCGGTTTTGTTCCCGGCGAAAATCCCGGCTTTGCTGGTGATGGGCGCCGAGGGAATCGCCGTGGGAATGTCCACGCGCATCCTGCCGCACAACGCCGTCGAGGTCCTGCGCGCCGAGATCGCCTGCCTCGAGGGAAAAAAGTTCGCGCTGTTTCCCGACTTCCCCACCGGCGGCCTTGTCGACGTTTCGGACTACCGCGACGGCAACGGCAAGGTTCTTTCGCGCGCGCGCCTGGACTGCTCGGACCCGAAGCGCATTCTGGTTACCGAGCTTCCCTTCGGCTCGACGACGGAAAGCCTTATCTCAAGCGTCGAGGCGGCGGCGCGCTCGGGGAAGCTGAAGATCCAGGGCATCAGCGATTTTACCACCGACAAGGTGGAGATAGAGATCAAGCTCGCGCGCGGGGTTTACGCGCAGGAAACCATCGACGCGCTGTTCGCCTTCACCGAATGCGAGCAGTCGATTTCCGTCAATCTTCTTGTCATTCGCGACGGGCTGCCGGCGGTGATGAGCGCGACGGAGGTTATAAAGCATCACGCGCGCCAGATTGTCAGGATTCTTACCAAGGAGCTTGAGCTTGAAAAGCGCGAGCTAACGGAAAAGATTCGCATGCGCGCGCTTGAGCGCATTTTTATCGAGGAGCGCATTTACAAGCTGATCGAAAAAATGAAAAGCGCGAAGGGCGTTCAGGACGCGATAGTCGACGGCTTCAAGCCCTTCGCCAAGGAAGTGGGCCCGCGCGGGATCGAGGCCGAGGACATCGAGCGGCTTTTGGGCATTCCCATCCGGCGCATTTCCCTTTACGACATTAACAAGGCGCGCGACGAGATGGAGCGGATGAAGGCGCGCGTCAAGGAAATAAACGCGCATCTTAAAAACATCGTCGCCTATTCCACGGCCTATCTTGCCTCGGTGATCGAGGCGATACAGGCGAACGAGGAGATAGGCCGCGGGGAGCGCAGGACCAAGGTCGGCGCCTTTGAAAAGGTTGACGTGAAGGAAGTCGTCAAGCGCGACCTTGAGCTTAGGTACGACAAAAAGACCGGCTATCTGGGCACGGCCGTGGCCGGGGAAGCGATCGCGCTGGCCTCGCCCTACGACCGCGCGCTCGTCCTGCGCGCCAACGGGACGTACTTCGTCGCGGACTTGCCGGAGAAGCTGTTCGTGGGCGAGAACGCCTGGTGGATAGGCATCGCCGACAAGGACGCGCTTTCAAAGACTGTTTTTACCATTGTTTACAAAGAGGAAAAAACCGGCTTCGCCTGCGTCAAACGCTGCGTCATCGACGGCTGGATCATGAACAAGGAATACTCGCTCGTTCCGGAGGGGGCCAAGGTTTTGCTCATCGACGCGCGGCCGAAATTTTCCTTTACGCTCAGCTACGTTCCCAAGCCCCGGCTTAAAAAGCTGACGGAGGAATTCAAGGCGCAGAAGTTTCCCGTGCGCGGGCTAAAGGCCGGCGGGATACGGCTCGCGGCGCGGGAGGCGAAGGGGGCGGCGCTGGTTTAGGGCGG
>WRAL01000135.1 GCA_009780285.1 Treponema sp. | reverse complement strand
CATCACCGAATATTTGGCCGTGATGAAGCTGCGCGCGCAGTCCAAGCCGAAATCGGCCACCGGATCGATAGTCTGCCTTGTCGGGCCGCCCGGCGTGGGCAAAACCTCGGTGGGCCGCTCGATCGCGCGCGCGCTGGGCCGGCAGTTTTTCCGCTTTTCGGTGGGCGGCATGCGCGACGAGGCGGAAATCAAGGGACACCGGCGCACCTACATAGGCGCGATGCCGGGCAAGATCATCCAGGGCCTAAAAGTTACCAAGACGCGCGACCCGGTTTTTATGATCGACGAGATCGACAAGATGGGCGCGAGCTTTCAGGGCGACCCGGCGAGCGCGCTGTTGGAGGCGCTGGACCCGGAGCAAAACTCGGCTTTCCGCGATCACTACCTGGACCTGCCTTTCGACATCAGCCGGATTTTCTTTATCGTAACGGCCAACACGCTGGACACGATTCCGGCGCCGCTTTTGGATCGCATGGAAGTGATTCAGCTTCCCGGCTATATCGACGCGGAAAAGCTGGAAATCGCGCGGCGCTACCTTATCCCCAAAAGCCTCGAAAAAAACGGCCTAAAGCGGCGGCAGGCGAAGTACACGAAGGACAGCCTTCTGCATATCGCCAATTCCTACGCGCGCGAGGCCGGCGTGCGCAACTTCGAAAAAAACCTGGATAAAATTCACCGCAAGCTGGCGCGGCAGATAGTCGAGGAGGACGAAAACGGCGCGGAAGGCGAGCGGGCCGACGACGCTTCCGCCCTGCCGCAGTTTGCCGTGGACAAAAGGCTCGTTGAAAAGCACCTTGGCAAGCCGATTTTCCCGGAAGGCGCCGTAAAAAAGGCCGACTTTCCGGGCATGTCGCTGGGGCTTGCCTGGACAAGCATGGGCGGCGACACGCTCGTGATCGAGGCGACGTCGGTGGCCGGAAAGGAGGGCCTTACACTCACCGGCAACATGGGCGACACCATGAAGGAAAGCGCCGCCATCGCGATGACCGTGGCGCGCAGGCTGGCCGTCGAGCGCTTCGGGCTGGCCGCGGACTGGTTTGAGCGCAACCACGTCCACCTGCACATTCCGGAAGGCGCCACACCCAAGGACGGCCCCTCGGCCGGAATCACTATGGCCACGGCCCTTGTGTCCCTCATGCGCGGAAAAGTTATCGCGGAGAGGCTGGCGATGACCGGCGAGCTTTCGCTTACCGGCAGCGTCCTTCCCATTGGCGGGCTAAAGGAAAAAACGATAGCGGCGCGGCGAAACAATGCGCGGCGGATCATCATCCCCAAGCAGAACGAGCGCGACCTTGACGAGATTCCGGATTACGTGAAAAAGGGCATCACCTTTCACGCGGTGGAGCGCATCGAGGAAGTGCTGGAACTGTCGCTGCCGGAGTAAGCGGACTCGCTCGCAAGGGGGAGCGATTGCGAACGAATTCCGGATGTTTCCATACGCGCATAGTTGCGCTATACTATATGGATGAACGTGCAAATAGACGAAGCCGAGGAACTAGGCCATTCAATGGTGGCTTGGACCGAAAGCTATGTCACGCACATTGAAAAAATCGACAGGCAGCACAAGAAGCTCATTGCCCTTATAAACCGTCTGTACGAGGCCTGCATCGGAGCGTCGGACATTGAGGGCGCTTTCAAGAAAGCCCTTCATGAAATGGTGGAATACGTCCGCCTGCACTTCTCCGATGAAATCGCCTTCCTGGAAAAAATCGGCTATCCCAAGGCGGCCGTCGCCGACCACAAGCGCAAGCATGACAAGCTGGTGGAGGACATTCTGCACGCGGGACACCGCTACTGCAGCGGCGAGGCCTTCGTTCCGAACAAGTTCGCGCGAACGCTGCGCGACTGGGTGCTTAGCCACATCGCCTTTGACGACAAGGCTTACGCTATTATAGTAGCGAGGCGTCGCAGAAACGGGGAGACGATCGACTGCGAATGAAGGCGCGCCGGCACCTGAAGAAGCGCCGGCGAACCGCAAATTTTTCTTATTTTTTTAGCGTTTCCTTAGTACATTATAGCATGAGCGAACACATACACGATCCGGCGCGCGCGGACGACGCGCTTGTCGACTGGTCCGGAAAATACGCCACGCAGATCGGGCCGATCGACAGGCAGCACAAGGATCTGGTCGACCTGATAAACCGCCTGTACGACGCGTGCAGGCATGGCTGCGAGATCGACGCGGCCTTCAAGGAGGCCATGCACGAAATGGTGGAGTACGTGCGCCGGCATTTCGCCGCAGAGATCGAATTCCTGGAAAAAATCGGCTATCCCGACCCGGCCTTCAGCGAGCACAAGCGCCAGCACGAGGCGCTGATAAAGGACATCCTTGACGCGGCGCGAAGCTACGGCAGCGGCGGCGCCTTGGTTCCCAACAAGTTCGCGCGAACCCTTCGCGACTGGGTGCTTAGCCACATCGCTTTCTATGACAGGGCCTACGCGGACTTCGTGGCCGAGCGGCGCAGGGCCGGCGAGTCGATAGAATTTGCCTAGGCGCCGGAGCGCCAAAATAAAATTCAATTTTGCGCGCGGCCTATTTTTTCGTACATTATATGCATGAGCGAAAAGGTAATAGAAAAAGCGCTGGCCAAAGACGCGCTGGTGCTCTGGTCCAAGAGGTACGCCACTAACATACCTCTTTTTGACAAGCAGCACAAAGAGCTTGTTTCTCTTACGAACAACCTCTATGAAGCCTGCAAGCGCAAAAGGGGAATCGAAGAGGCCTTCAAGGAAGCCATACATGACATGGTTGAATACGTGAGCAAGCACTTTGCCGCCGAGGTCGATTTTATGGAAAGCATCGGCTTTCCCGAAGATGCCTTGGCCGAGCACAAGCGCCAGCACGAAACTTTGATCAAGGAGATACTCGGCGCGGCCCGCAATTATACCAGCGGCAGCGTCTCCGTCCCCAACAAATTCGTGCGAACCCTGCGCGCATGGGTGCTCAGCCACATCGCCGTCTACGACAAGGCCTACGCGAACTTCGCGGCCGAGCGGCGCAAAAACGGCGCGGTGATTGACATCATATAAACGAGCGGCCCCTTGGCGAAGGCAAGACATCGCAGACAAGCCTGAAGTTTTGCAAAGCGAAACTTCGAGCCAAGCCGCTGACGACGGCTCGGCCAGGCCCTAAAAACAAAAAACGCCGCCGACAAGCCTGAAGTTTTGCAAAGCAAAACTTCGAGCCGAGCCGCTGACGACGGCTCGGCCAGGCCCTAAAACAAAAAACATCGCCGACAAGCCTGAAGTTTTGCAAAGCAAAACTTCGAGCCAAGCCGCCATCGACGGCTCGGCCAGGCCCTAAAACAAGAAACATCGCCGACCAGCCTGAAGTTTTGCAAAGCAAAACTTCGAGCCGAGCCGCTGACGGCGGCTCGGCCAGGCCCTTGCTTTTTACGCGGTTTTGGCATACCGTTACAAACATGCGCGATCTTACCAAAAGACGCGCGGCCTTCCGCAGGGCGGGCCAAAATCCAGTTTGAAGGGCGTGGTGTATGGGTATCGCAGGATTGGTTCTGGGTATTTTGTCAGCGGTTGGCGGCTGGCTTCCGCCTATTAGTTATTTCGCTTGGCTGCTTGCCATAATCGGCATCGTGCTAAGCGCCCTCGCGCGCTCAAAGGCCCTAAAAGAAGGCCAGCCTGCCGGCGTCGCGACCGCCGGCCTGGTTCTAAGCATCATAGGGCTTGTCCTTTCGGTAATCGGCCTTCTTTGCGTGGCCGTTTGCGTCGGCGCGATGGCCGGCGCGCTTAACGCCATCTGATAAATCGCGCTCCGGCCGGAGCGCGTAAAAAAGGCTGTAATGCTTCCCTTCGTTGAGGTCCTAGGGCGCGACCTTGGCATGTACGGAATCATGGCGCTCTTAGGCGTTTTTTCATGCGGGATCTACGCTTCCCGCATGAGCAAAAAACGCGGGGAAACGGGCGGCGACATAATCACTTTCATGCTTTTTATCGCCATAGGCATCGTCGTGGGAAGCTCGTTTTTATACGCGCTGGTAACCGCGGCCGGCAACTGGAGCCTTGTTCGAGCGGCCTTTGCCAACCTGGACACGATCGGGCTTTTTTCTTTTTTATCCTTTCTATTTGGCGGAAGCGTATTTTACGGCGGGCTTTTAGGCGGCCTTGCGGCGGCCTGGATCTGCGTTAAAAAAAACAAGGCCTTTGCGAATCATATCGATATAATCGCCGTTTGCGTTCCTTTGTTTCATTTTTTTGGGCGTATTGGCTGTTTCCTTGGCGGGTGCTGTTTTGGCGTTGAATGTTCTTTCGGCTTTACCTTTCACGATTCGCCTATGGCGGAAGCAAACGGAGTTTCGCGCTTTCCGGTTCAATTGCTAGAAGCGGCCTTCAATCTATGTTTGTTTTTTTTGCTTCACGTTTTATTAAAAAGAAAAATGCTTGCGAACAGGCTCGCTCATACATACCTGCTGATATATTCCGTGGGGAGGTTTTTTATAGAATTCCTGAGCGGCGACGATGCGCACAGGGGCATCTGGCTTTTTCTTTCCACCTCGCAGATTATAAGCCTGGCGATTCTTCTGGCCGTTTTGGCGCGATGGCTTGCCCTGCGCGGCGCGGCAAAAAAGCGCGCGCCGGCATAGCCCGCCCAAAAATCTCGAGGCACTGCGCCGGAGGCGCATTCGCCCAGCCTTGCCATCGCGCCATCTATGCGTTATGGTTATCGTATGGTAACGACCTACAGACTCAATACCAAAGACTTGGAGAGCACGTTCATCGACTCCGTCAGAACAGCGTATCCTGACCAAGTCGTCGAGATACAGATTCGGGGGCAGGACGAAACCGAATACCTGCCTGGAACTCCGGCAAACCGCGATCGCATGGAAAAAGCCCTCCGCGAAGCCGAAGAAGGAAAACTTGTTGCCTTCGAAACGCTCGAACAGGCGATACAAGCGGCGAAACAGTGATAAGTTTCCTGGAATCCGCGTTTTCCGAATACCGGCAATGGGAAATAGATGACAAGAAAGTTTTTAACAAGATCAACGCCTTAATTGTATTCGGAGGGGACATACCCCGCCCTTTAGGGCGTTAAAAGGGTATGTACCCTCCGAAAATCACCTTACCCAAACAACATACCCCGCCATTCATGGCGGGGTTGTTGATT
>WRAL01000134.1 GCA_009780285.1 Treponema sp. | reverse complement strand
GCGTCAAGAAGCGCGCCCACGGTTCCATGCTCGGCGAAAAGGAAGGCCAGCGAGCGCGTCTCCGTTCCCGGCACCGCGTGAACAACGTAAAAGCCGTTCGCGTCCGAGGAAATCGTCGCCGTTCCCGCGCCTTCCCAGGTAAGGGTGAACGCGGTGGGCGCGATCTGCACCTCCTGCACCATGCCGGCCTGAAAGTCAACGCCAAGGTTGAAGCCGCCGGTAATAAAAAACGCCGCGATGCCGCCGCTTATCAGCAAGGCGGAAAGTACCGCCGCCGGCTTGAACATGCGGGAAAAAGGAATAATCTTTCTCATCTTAGCGAATACCTCCAACGGCCTCTCGCGCCGCGCGCGGCCTTGACCATGTGATTCGGATTTTCTTGCTGCCCAAAACATCGCTTCCGAAGTCAAAGATCAGGCGGGAAACAAAGAGCGCCGTAAAGACCGAGGAAAACACGCCCACGCTCAGCGCGACGGCGAAGCCCTGTATCGGCCCGGAGCCAAGCTGCGCCAAAAAGAGCGCCGCGATGAACGTTGTAACGTTGGAGTCCATAACCGCCCAAAAAGCCTTTCCAAAGCCTATTTCGACGGCGGCCTTTCGGCCCTTGCCCAGGCGCAGCTCCTCTTTTATGCGCTCGAAAATAATCACGTTCGCGTCGGTGGCCATTCCAATCGTTAGGATAAAGCCCGCGATGCTCGGCAGGGTTAGCGTAAAGCTGAAGGCCGAAAGAACGCTGAACATGATATAGAAGTTAAGAAGCTGAGCGACCACGGCGTTGATGCCGGCCGAGCGGTAATACACCAGCATAAAAACCAGAACCAGGGCCACGCCTCCAAGCAGGGCGAAAAGTCCCTGGCGGATGGTGTCCTCGCCCATCGAGGCGCCTATGCTCTGCTGGCTTACCACCTCGAGCGTTACCGGAAGGCCGGCGGTCCTAAGCATCATGGCGATGCTGTTCGCCTCGTCAAAGCCAAAGCCGGTAAGCCGTACCCTGTCCCTGATCGCGCCCTGGATCGTGGCCTGCGAGCGCACCCTGTCGTCCAGGACGATTGCCATGGGCCGTTGGATGTTGGCCGAGGTAAGCTGCCAGAAAATGTCGCCGCCTTCAGGCGTAAGGATGAACGTAACTTCCGGCCTGCCGAACTGATCCCGCTCGACCAGGGCGCTGCGTATGTGCGTGCCGTCAAGGCCCACCTCGCGGCGGATGGCCGAAAAGCGCAGGGTGCCGTCGGCGTTGCGCTGCTGCTCGTTAAGGCCGTAGCGATCCTGCTCGTAAACCCCGCGAATCACCACGTCGGCCGGAATGGGAATGGCCGCGTGATCCACGGCCAGGTTTCCGTTCGCGTCGAAGGTGGTAAAGGGATTTTGCCGGTAGTACAGGTTGAAGGCCGCCGTGGCCTCGTCGTCGACGATATGGAAGGTCAGGCTTCCCCGGCCCATGATTATGTCGTTGATGCGCTCCGGGTCGGCGCTGCCGGGAATCTCCACGTAGATCTGATCCGGGCCCTGCCTGCGAATGACCGGCTCGGTAAGGCCGAACTGGTCAATGCGGCTGTTCAGGTCCTGAAGGGTGCGCTCCATCGCGTCATTGCGGTCTTCCTCGGTAAGCGAGCGATCCAGCCTTTCCTGAAGCGCCGCCATGTCGGCCTGCAACACGATGCTGAGGCCGCCGGAAAGGTCAAGCCCAAGCTGAACGGCCTGCCTTTGAAGGTTGCGAAGCGCGAAAACCTCGTCCCGGTACTGCGTTTCGATGGCGTCCCGCACGGCCCAGGCGCTGGGAAAGGCGGCCAGCGTGGAATGCGCGTCCCAAACAGCCGGCGAGGGAAGCCCGTTTTCCCGGTTCAGGCGCCGCGCCTCCCTGGTAAGAAAGGCAAGGTCCTCAGGAACGTCCCCGCCGGCGCGGGCCAGATCCAAAAGCCTTTGGTAATCCGCCTCGGCGCGGAACATGGCCTGGTTCCGTATCTGCTCCCTGGTCTGAAGCGCTCGCGCCTGCTGGTCCCTGGAAGTAAGGAAGTGCCAGCTTAGGCTGGGCCATAGAAACACGAAGCAAACGGCCAGCACCAAAATCACGATGCCGAACCGGTAGCGTTTTTTCATCATAAAAAATACTCCTGTTTACGAAAGAAAGCCCGGAATCGCCGCCCCTTTCGGGCGGCGGTTCCTATTTCTCCTCGGAAGACTCCTCGTCGTCCGAATCGGCGGCCTCCTCTTCCTTTTCCTTCTCGCGCGCCTGGCTTGTAATAGAAGAAATCGCGCTGCGGCTGAACTCTATCTTCGTGTTCGCGTCCACCTTCAGCACCACGGAATGCTCGCGGACGTTCTGAATCGTGCCGTGGACGCCGCCCACGGTAACGACCTTGTCGCCCTTTTTCAGCGCGGAGAGCATGTTCTGCGTCTCTTTCTGCTTTTTGCGCTGCGGGCGGATGATGAGGAAATAGAAGATCGCGATGATCGCGATGAAGGGGAGAAAGGTCATAAGACCGGCGCCTGGAGCGGCTTCGCCGCCTGCGGGCGGGGCGGCCATCAAAAGAAAAAGTGCGAGATCGTGCATTAGGTACTTCCTTGCTTTTTAGGTTGAAGCGCCCCGATCTTTCGCGGAAACGCCGTTTACGCCGCCAGCATAGCGCAAAGGCCGACTAAGATCAAGATCGCGATCGGGAGCCGGCGGGACCATTTGCCAATGCGTCATTCGCGATGGATGCTCCGATCAAGTCGGAGCATGACGGAATTCGCTCCTCCGTACCCGCCGATTTGATCGGCGGGTCCAGCGCCAATGGCCGCCATTCGCGATGGATGCTTCGACCCTCCGATCAAGTCGGAGGGAGGTCGGAGCATGACGTTATTGGATGGCCGCAAATCGCTTCGCGGCGCTCGGGGCGCATCGGCGCCTAGCGCAAAAAGTCCAGGGTATCCACGGCGCCGTTCGAGCGGCCGACGAAAACGGTCGCCGGCTTGCGGGCGAAAAAGCCGTTTTCCATCACGCCGGGGATTAGGTTAAGCGCCGCTTCCATCGCCGCCGGATCCGCCGGCGCGTCAAAGAGCGCGTCGAGTATCAGGTTGCCGTTTTCGGTTATCACGGGGCCGGCCTTGCGAAGGGCCTCGCGCAGGACGGCGCGCGCTCCCAGGCCCTCAATCGCGCGCGCGACGGCAAGCCTGGCGCAGGGCGCCACTTCCACGGGGACGGGAAAGCGCAGGCCCAGCGCCTGGACCAGCTTCGATTCGTCCACGGCGATGGCGTAGGCGCCCGAATTGTAGGCGGCGAGCTTTTCCACCAAGAGCGCGCCGCCGCCGCCTTTGACAAGCCGGCCAAGCGCGTCAACTTCGTCGGCGCCGTCTATCGTCAGGTCGAGGCTGCCGGAAAGCCGGCCTGAATTAAGGGGAAAAAAAGGAATGCCGAGCTTTTCGCATTCCATTTCGGTTTGAAGGCTCGTGGCGAAGGCGCTTATGTCGCGCAGCGCTCCCTGCGCCATAAGCTCGCCGACCCTGCGGACGGCGAAAATTGCCGTGGAGCCGGTTCCCAGCCCCAGCTTCATGCCGCTGCGCGCCAACGCATCGACGGCGGCGCGGCCGGCGGCTTCCTTCATCCTTGTCCGTTCGTCCATCGTTAATCCCATTCCATCTGAATTTTGGGCGCGGCGTATTCCGGGAATTCCCGGCCCGTGAAGCAAGCGTACTGGAGCCGCGCCTGTCGCGCAAGCGCGTCCCTTCCGCCCAAAACCTTGCAGCCGGCCTCCGATGCGCGTTTGAGAAAGGCCGTCGTTTCCGGCCGGCAGGCTAAGTCCATGACGATCTCCTGTCCGGTAAAGGCGTGCCTTTCCGCCGAATCGAAAAAGTCCCTGTCCTCGGCGCCGTCGGACACTGCGCGAATAATAATGTCGCGGTACTCTTCGATTTTCGCGACCTCGTCGAGGCTGCCCCAGGCGAACCTGTAGGGAAGCGCCAGGGCGCGGGCCTTTCGAACGGCGCCGTCGAGGATAAGCGCCTTGGCGCCCGCTCGGTAAAGCTCGGCGGCTACGGCCTTGGCCGCGCTCCCCGAGCCTATCACGGTGGCGCGCGTCCGGCGAAGGCTGCGCCAGCCCAAAAATTCCGAGATGGATTCGCGAAAAGCCAGGCCCTCGAAATTATGCCCGCGCCACATCGTCGCGCCTTCGGGGGATTCCATGCGCTCCAGCGCGCTGCAAGCGCCGATTTTTTCCACGTCGGGGGATTGCTCGTCCAAAAGCGGGATCACCGACTCCTTGTAAGGGGAAAAAACGGAAAGCCCAAGAAGGCCAAGCTCGCGCGCAAGCTCCATGCAGGCCACGATGGAGTCCGCCGGAAAGGGCGCGTAGACCGCGTCCATGCTTTCCATCTCGAAAACGGCGTTGAAAAATCCGCACAGATGCGCGGCCCTAAGCGGAAAGCCGGCGGCGCCGTAGATTTTCGTGTCCGCGCCTATTTGCCTGAAGCGGTAGTCGCGCGCCAAAACCGCCGGGTCCATAATCCCCAGGCGAGCGCCGTCGGCATCCATTAGCTCGGAGGGAAGCGCGTAGCTCCAAAGCGACCCAAAGCGCTTGGCCAATATTCGGCTGAAAATCCCCTTCTCGCCCATCGCGACAAGGACTTTTTCCCTGCCCTTGTGCTCGCGGCCGGCGCGCAGAAGCGCGAGCGCGTCCCAGGTCGAGTTGGCCATTACGGCTACTTTGAGAATCTCGTCCCCGGCATGGGTCATGGCGCGCATTTTCGCCGCCAGATCCTCGTCGTCTCCCTTGAAGTTATGGTACGATCGTATAACCCGCGTGCCAAAGGAGCGCGCCGCCTCCTCGATGCTGGGAACGCGCAGGTCTTCCTCCAGATCGATGTAGGCGAAATTTTTCCTGCGATCGATGTCCGCGTAGGCAAGCCCGCGCGCCATAAGGCTGGCGCGCGAGCCCTCGCCGGAAATAAAGCGCCCGCCGTCTATCTTTCGGCGAATCGTAAGTATGGAAGGAAGGCCGGCAAGCTCGGGGAAGCGCCGGATCAAGAGCCTTTCGTCAGGGTCGAGGCAATCGACGCGAAGCTCCGCCATGTCCGCGCTTTTGCGGTACTGTTCGAGAATATCGAGGTTTCGCGCTATTGTTTTTGCCGTCAGGCAGACGCAGATTTT
>WRAL01000133.1 GCA_009780285.1 Treponema sp. | reverse complement strand
CACGACCCTGCTGCTAAGGAGCATGTCGATGGCGCCGGCGCTGAAGGCGAAGCCGGCTATCCAGCCCAGCGAGTAGATCACGAACAGCGAGATGGCGGTAAGAACCGCGTGGACGAGGTACAACAGCGGCGCGACGAACATGAACGAGAACTCGATCGGCTCGGTGACGCCGGTTACGAAGGCGGTAAGCGCGGCGGCCAGCAAAAGCCCGTAGACGCGCTTTTTGTTCTCGGCTTTCGCCATTTGGTACATCGCGAGGCATGCGCCCGGAAGGCCGAACATCATGATCGGGAAGAAGCCGGCCATGTAGCGCCCGGTCTCGCCTATCACGCCGCCGCCCGCAGGCCCGGCCCAGAAGTAGCCAAGGTCGTTGATGCCGATAAAGTCAAACCAGAAAATGGCGTTAAGCGCGTGGTGAAGGCCCAGCGGGATGAGCAGGCGGTTAAAGAAGCCGTAAAGCGCGGCGCCGAAGGCTCCGAGGCCCACGACGCTCTGCCCGAAGGCCAAAAGCCCGCCGTAAACCACCGGCCAGATAAAAAGCATAGGGATGGACAGAATCGCCATCGTGCCGGCCGTCAAGATAGGCGGAAGCCTGCGGCCGCCGAAAAAGCTCAGGAAGGACGGCAGCTCCGTCTTTCCGAAGCGGTTGTACATGCCCGCGGCCACGACGCCGCTTATTATGCCTATCAGCACGTTGCCTATGTTGCCGAAGGCCGCGGCCTGCGTCGCGGACAGCTCGCCTATAAGGTTCGCCGCGGAGCCGGGGGAAAGCAGCTTGGTGATAACGAAATAGCCGACCAGGCCGGCGACGGCGGCCGCGCCGTTGTTGTCCTTGCTCATTCCGTAGGCCACGCTGATGCCGAACAGAAGGGGAATAAGGCCCAAAATCGCGTCGCCGCCGGTAACAAGGAACGCCGCGATAGCGTTGTTGCCTCCCCAGCCGTCCGGGTCGATGGCATAGCCAATTCCCAGCATCAGGGCCGCCGCCGGCAGAACCGCCACCGGCAGCATCAGGCACTTTCCAATTCGGGACAGATACTTCATCATAGTAATTCTCCTCTCGTCTTCCTCTGGACGAAAACTTTTTAGCCAGGCGACGCCTGTAAAGCGATTATACCGCGGATGGCCATATTGCGCAACAAAAAATTCGCTGGTGGCTTATATTGCCGGGGCCGCCGGCGCGCGGTACAATGAGGCATGAGGGCTGCGGCGGCGGCCAAGGGCAGGGCGGCCGGGCTTGCCCTTGCGCGGGGGCTTTTTCTTACGGCGGACATGTTTTCCAAAAAGGGCCTGCCCAATCACGCGGCGGCCTGCGCCTACGGCTTTCTGCTTTCGTCGGCGCCGCTCCTTTTGGTGGTGTCTTTTTTCCTTATACGCGCGCTTAGGGCCACGCCGGAAGCGGTCGCGGCGCTTTTGGGCGAGCTTGCCTTTATGGAATTCGCCGCCGAGGGGCTTTTGCCGGCGCTGGAATTCATGCTCTACGCGCCGGCCGGAGTCGCCACGCTTGTTTTCATGCTCAGCGTTCTGTGGTCGGGCAGGCTCTTCGCCGCCTCGATGCAGCGCGGCCTTAAGGTGGTTTTCGCCGGGGAAAAACGGCGCGGCGCGGCGATCGAGGCCCTCGTTGCGCTGGCCGTCGAGCTTGCGGCGATCCTCGCGATTCTTGTCGCCCT
Organism: Treponema sp.; assembly: GCA_009780285.1. Lineage (GTDB taxonomy): Bacteria > Spirochaetota > Spirochaetia > Treponematales > Breznakiellaceae > WQXQ01. Next base: position 3,460 of record WRAL01000133.1, on the reverse strand, counting down.
TTTGGGATCGCGCCTGGCTCTGGCGCTCTACGGCGCCGTCGGCCTTTTTCGCCAGGGCCCGCTGTCGGTGCTGCTTTCCTCGCCCCTGGCAGCGCTTTCGATACGCTTCGCCGCGATTCTGGCCATCGCCTACCTGTCCTGCGCCCATATCCCGGCGCGCCGGCCGACAAAGCGCTCGGCCTTTATAGGCGCGTTTTTTTGCGCGGCCTCCTACGGCGCGGCCTATGCGGTTTTCTCGGCGCTTTTGAACCAGCCGCGTTACAACATCCTGTACGGCGCGCTGGGGGAAATAGTGGTGGCGCTTGTGAGCGTGTACTTTTTTTTCGTCTGCTTTTTTCTGGGCTGCCAGCTTGCCGCCGTCATCGACTCCTTCGAATCGCTTCTTTTTATCAAGCTGCGCGAGGCGGGACGCGATGACGCGCTTCGAAGCGGCGCGAAACGTTCCGGGATTTCCCGCGCCCTGTTCGGCGGCGCGGCCGGCGCCCTGGAAAAATACCTGCGGCGCTATACAAAAGGACAGGCCATAGTCCGGCGGGGGGAGGAGGCAAAGGAAGTCTTCTATATTATGGAGGGCGAGGCCGAGATTATCGCGCCGAACGGGAACGCCGGGGCGCAAAGGGCGGGGCCGGGATCTTTCGTCGGCGAGATAGGCAGCCTGCTTGGAGAGGGGCGCTCCGCAACGGTACGGGCCTCGGGCGACCTGAGCGCGCTGGCGCTTCCAAAGGCCCTGTTCCAGGAGATAATAGGCCACGACGCGGCGCTCGACCGATCGATAATCGAGGGCCTTTCGCGCGCGGCGCTCTCCGCGAGGCGTTGACGGAATAATTGCGACGTAATTATAATAGCGACATGCGGATAGTTTGGGACAAAAACAAGGGACTGACAAACGCGAGGAAACACGGGATTTCATTCGATGAGGCGAAAACGGTGTTCCGCGATCCCTGCGCCCTGCTGATAGCCGATCCAGATCATTCCGAAAGCGAGGATCGATTCGTCATTTTGGGGCTAAGCAAGGCACCGCGCCTGCTGGTGGTGTGCCATTGTTACAAGGAAAACGACGATACGATCAGGATTTTTTCGGCTAGAAAAGCCACTCGCAATGAAGCCGAGTTTTACGGGGGGCAATAAGATGAGGAAGGAATACGATTTTTCCAAGGCGCGGCCAAATCCCTACGCCGGGAAGCCTAAAAAGCAAATAACGATACGAATTGACGAGGAGACGGTGGAATTCTTTAAGAAGAGGGCCGAAGAAACCGGCATTTCCTACCAAAATCTGATCAACCTGTATCTCAGGGATTGCGCGGCTAAATCAAAGCACCTAAGCGTTTCGTGGAACTGAACGGCAAGGTTCAGGCCGGAGCCTACACCTACAGGAGCTATCTTTCCTGGGGCGAGGACGCGCGCTGCGAGCTTATCGACGGCATTCCGCACATGATGGCCGCCCCCGATGCCTGGCACCAGTTCGCCGTGGGGGAAGTGCACGGGCAGTTAAGGGAGTGGCTTAATGGAAAACCCTGCCTTCCCTTCGTCGCGCCTTTTGCCGCGCGGCTTTTCCCTCCAAAGGAAGGCGATTCCGACCTGACCGTCGTCGAGCCGGACATTCTTGTGATCTGCGACCGTGCGAAGATCGCCGATCGACGATCCTGCAAAGGGCCGCCCGACTTCGTGGTGGAGGTAACCTCAAGGAGCACTCGAGGGAGGGACTTTGGCGAGAAAAAGGCTCTGTACGAGAAGGCCGGCGTTCGCGAATACTGGGTGGTGGATAGGGACGCGGTGTACCAGTACGTTCCCGCGGATGGCAAGTACAAGGAAACCGTGTACGAGCTGGATGCCGCCCTTGAGATCGAATCGGCCGCGCTTCCCGGTTTCCGGGCGACTTTCCGCCGGATTGTCGAGGAAGCTTTGTAACGACCTCGAGCGCAGAGCCTAATTCCAAATGCCGCTTTCGTCAAGCGATCGCATGGCGTCATCGATTGTGTGGCCACCGTCGCAAAGCATGTTGAGGTGGCCCATTTTTCGCCCGCGCCTTGCCTCGGCCTTGCCGTAAAGGTGGAGCTTTCCCCGGCCGAGAAGCGGGAGAAAAGGCTCGAGGCCGCGCGAAAGATGCTCGCCCAAAATGTTCGCCATTACCGCCGGGGCAAGCCGGCTCGGATCGCCGAGCGGCAGGGCGCAGACGGCCCTTACGTGCTGTTCGAACTGGCCCGTGGCGCAGGCGTCCATCGTAAAATGGCCGGAATTGTGCGGGCGCGGCGCGATTTCATTAATGAAAAAATCATTGCCGATGACGAACATTTCCACGGCAAGAATCCCCACAACCTCAAGTCCTGCGGCTATGCGCTCGGCGCATTCGACGGCCCGCGCGCCAAGGCTTTCGCTTATGCGCGCCGGCGCTATCGTGCGCCTGAGAATTCCGTTTTCGTGAATGTTTTCGGCGACGGGGAAGGCGGCGGTTTTTCCGTCCTGCGCCCGCGCGACGATAACCGATATTTCCTTGTCGAAAGGCACCCATTCCTCAAGGACGCATTCGGCGCCGCGCGCGAGATCGAGCGCGGCCGGAAGGTCGGCCGGGGTTTTAAGCGCCGCCTGTCCCTTGCCGTCGTAGCCGCCTGAATCGGTTTTCAATATGCTGGGAAAAAAAACTTTTTTTTCCAGGTCCTCGGCGCCGGAAATTCGGAGGTGCCTTGGCACCGGCGCGCCGAGGCGGGCGACGGCGGCCTTTTCCGCAAGCCGGCTTTGGCTGGCCTTCAGCGCCAGGCTTCCCTGCGGAAGATGCGCGTTTTTTTCCAGCCACTGTAGCGCATCAGCGTTTATGTTCTCGAACTCGTAGGTGATTACGTCGCTTGCGCGCGCGAGGCTTTCGATTGCGCTTGAGTCGCCGTAGTCGCCGATAATCTCGATGTCGGCGATCTGGGCGCAGGGGCATCCCGGCTGGGGATCGAGCGACGCGATCCGGTAGCCCATGGCCTTTGCCGCCAGCGCCATCATCCTTCCAAGCTGGCCGCCGCCTATAATCCCGATGACCGCCGGAGGAAGGATCGTTTTTACGGCGCTCATGCCGGAAGCCCGCTTTCGATCACGGCCCGCGCCGTCGCGCGCCGTCTTTCCATGAGTCGCTCGTAAAGCGCCGGGTCAAAGGCGGCGAGGATCTGCGCGGCGAGAAGCCCGGCGTTGGCGGCGCCGGCCTCGCCGATCGCCACGGTCGCCACCGGCACGCCGGCCGGCATCTGCGCGATTGACAAAAGGGAATCAAGGCCGCCAAGCGCGGCGCTGCGAACCGGCACGCCGATCACCGGCAGGCAGGTTTTCGCGGCGACCATGCCGGGAAGGTGGGCCGCGCCTCCCGCGCCGGCGATGATGGCCTTCAGGCCCCGCCCGGCGGCTTCCCCCGCGTATTCGAACATCAAATCCGGGGTTCTATGCGCGGAGACGACTTTTTTTTCGTAGGGGACGCGCAGCTCGT
>WRAL01000132.1 GCA_009780285.1 Treponema sp. | reverse complement strand
GCTATCGCCGCCATGACGCTTGGGCTTGCGCTTTTCGGCTGCAAGGGCCCGACCAACAACGATAACGGGCCGATCTTTTACACGGTCAGCTTTGACCTGGACGGCGGCTTGCCTGAGCAAGGCGAGCAGAAAGTGGCGGCCGGCGCAAAGGCGACGAAGCCGGCGGACGATCCGGAAAAGGATGGCTTTTATTTTCTCGGCTGGTTCTCGGGGGACGAGGAGGCCGCCTACGACTTCAACAACAGGACGATAAGCTCGAACCTTGCGCTAAAGGCCAAATGGAGCGAAGTCCCTGTTTTTTACGTGATCTTCGATCCGGACGACGGCGAGCCTGTTCCGAATGCTCTGCCCGTGCGAGAAGGCGGCTTCGCGACCAAGCCGGCGAACGACCCGGAAAAGACAGGCTGGATTTTCCTTTACTGGCATGAGGAAGACGAGGACGATCCCTTCGACTTTGAATCCACGCTTATTGTGGGCGAGATAACGCTGAAGGCGAAATGGGAAGAAGCCAACGTCGTTTCCTTCAATTACGGCTACGATGACAAAGTCGAGCGCAAGACGGTAAGAACCGGGGATAAAGTTACAGAGCCGCAAGGCCTAACACGAAACGGCTATGTTTTTATCGACTGGTATACGGAAGCCGCCCTTACGACAAAGTTCGACTTCGACGCGGAAATAACGCAGTCCATTACCCTCTACGCAAAGTGGGCCTTTGTTCTTACGGAAAATCTTTGGACGGACGGCGAGATTACCGCCACGGCAAGGGAACTTTGGTACGCCTTCGATGTCGAGCAAGGAAAAACCTACCGCGTCTGGGTGAATGACACGGACGTTTCCGGCGGAGGCAAGACCGTGGATGCGATTGCAAGCGCCTGGTACGCGGATGGCAGGGAAATATTTATCGGCGCTGACCGCGATCCGCCGGCATTGGCGCCCGGTTCAAATGATACGGTTTATGTAAAGATACATCCGCTTTTTTCTGGAAGCACCGGCACCTTCGCCGTCGTGTACGGTACGGGCAGCGCAAGGCCGGCGATCCCCGTTGACTTGTCTTTCGATGATGCCATTGCCCTCACTGAAAACCAATGGACGGACGGCGAGATTACCGCCACGGCAGGGGAACTTTGGTACGCCTTCGATGTCGAGCAAGGGAAAACATACCGCGTCTGGTGGAATGACAGGAATCAAGGCGACGGCAGCAAAAGCCTCTATGTGGCCGTAGCTGCTTGGTACGAGGACGGCGGCGAAATAGCATTCGGGCGGACCTATGGTTTTAACCGCCCTATTACCTTCACGCCGACTTCCGACGACGTGGTTTACGTAAGGGTTCGGGGCAGCAGTGCTTTCTCCACCGGCACCTTCGGCATTGTATACAGCGCGAGCAACACAAGGCCGGCGATCCCCCTTGACTTGCCTTTCGATGATGCCATTTCCCTTATGGAAAACCAGTGGACGGACGGCGAGATTACCGCCACGGCTAGGGAACTTTGGTACGCCTTCGATGTCGAGCAAGGAAAAACATACCGCATCTGGTGGAATGACGGGTATCAAGGCGACCGCAGCAAAAGCCTTAGGGGGGCGGTAGACGCCTGGCACGGGGACGGCGGCGAAATAGCGATCGGGCAGACCTATGGTTTTAACAGCCCGATTACCTTCACGCCGACTTCCTCCGGCGCGGTTTATGTAAGGGCGCGGGGGCAGTATGCTTCCGAGACCGGCACCTTCGGCATTGTATACAGCGCGAGCAACACAAGGCCGGCGATCCCCGTTGACTTGCCTTTCGATGATGCCATTGCCCTCACGGAAAATCAGTGGACGGACGGCGAGATTACCGCCGCGGCAACCGAACTCTGGTACTCGTTCCCCGTTGTAGCCGGCGCAACCTACCGCATTTGGGTGAATGACACGGACGTTTCCGGCGGAGGCAAGACCGTGGATGCGATTGCAAGCGCCTGGTACGCGGATGGCAGGGAAATATTTATCGGCGCTGACGGCGATCCGCCGGCATTGACGCCCGGTTCAGATGATACGGTTTATGTAAAGATACATCCGCGTTCTTCTGGAAGGACCGGCACTTTCGCCGTCGTGTACAGCACAGGCAACGTAAGACCGGCGATAACGCAGTAAGCAAGAGGGGGAAACGCCGGCATCCGGCGTTTCCCCTGCTTGGCCTCAGTCGCCCAGCACCCTTAGGTGAACGTTCCTAAGCCTTGGGCCGTCGTACTCATTGAACCATATCCCCTGCCACCTTCCCAAAAGAAGCGCGCCCCCCGATACAATCAGCGTAATTGACGGCCCCACGATGCTTGTCTTTACATGCGCCGCCGAATTGCCCTCTCCGTGGCGGAACTCACGCCTGTCCGGGGAGATAGCTCCCAGGGCAAAGCCCAAATCGCGGGGAACGTCCGGGTCGGCGTTCTCGTTCACCGTAACGGCGGCCGTGGTGTGCGGCACGAAAACCACGCAGATCCCCTCCGTCACGCCGGATGCCGCCACCGCCGCGCTAACCTCGCCGCTTATGTCGATCCATTCGTCCCGCTTCGAGGAACGAACGCTAAAACCGGAAAGAAACGTCATTCCGCATTGTACCGGAACGGCGCGGCTTGGGGGAGGGCCGTCAGGGAAATCAATTTTGCCGGAAAATTAACCACGGAGGACACGGAGTTACACGGAGGGAGAGTGCGCATTAGTGCGCGGCGTGCTGTCGAAGGGATTTGCTCCGTGAAACTCCGTGGTAATTGATTTTTATGAGGGGCCGTGAATTTGCCTTGACAATTTTTTTCGAGCAATGTAGCATAAAACAATTGGGTGTTATGTTATGTCCGCGTAACGAAGGAGAAAACAATGCATAAAAAAATATCCGCATTCCTTGCTTTGCTTTTTTTCGCGCTTGCATTTAACGTATTCGCAACGGAAAACAATGCGTCTAGCCAACCATTCAGTGAAATTTATGTTACACGGCCCAGGATTCAAGGCCCTGAAATAAGACGCCTGCAAGAACGGCTGGCGGCATTGGGATTCGCAGGCCTTGGCGAGATTGACGGTTTGTATGGGCCGCGAACGGCGGATGAAATATATTTTATCAAAGCGGCCTTGGGTTTCGTCGACTGCTATATTCCTGAAGATGACTGGCGGCCCGATGATTACTCTATTGTCAATGCTGAATTATGGGATTTTATTTTTGATCCCGAAAACACTATTTTTTTACGCGCCATAAGCCAGATCCGTCTTTTAAATAATGACCCGCTAACGCGCGAGCCTGAACATAATCCCAAGGTAACAGAATTTAAAGAAACCCAGCTTCCTTTTATCGAACCGGATTGGGTGCCGCCTTGGGGCGCGGGAAGCGGCAGCAAAGCACAAAGGGAATATTATTATGGCAGTGGAGCAAACCGAATATCCATACTCGAAACTATCGAAACCGTGTTTACAACATCCACGACAGAGCGGGATTTTTCTTTTCAAAATGGCTTGCAAATAAGGCAAAGCATTTATTCAGCGGATAGCCCCATTACCGAAGTACGGTTTTCAATCCCGTAAGAGATTGCGCGGCGCATGCGCATTAATCCACGCGACAATACCTTCGTAGCCTACGCTGCCGGCCGCGATTCCCAGGCCGAGATCGGCAAGCTCGCGCTGGGAAAAAGACAGGGAAATGCCGTTCATTCGGAGAATCACAAGCATGGACGTTACGGCAATGCGCTTGTTCCCGTCAATAAATGGGTGATTCTTGCAAAGCGCAAACGCCATCCTCGCGGCCTTTTCCTCGATAGTCGGGTACAAATCCTGCTTGTCAAATGTCTGATAGCAGCCCATTACGGCTGACTCAAGAAGGCCCCGATCTCGAAGACCTGCCAATCCGCCGGTCGCGGCGATTAATTTTTTGTGAAGAGCGACGACATCGTCAGGCGAGAGAATCGTCACTTTGCAAGCTCTGACAGCGCCTCGATATTTTCGGAGATAACCGCGTCGGCCGTTGCATCAAAAAGAGCGCGCCTTGCCTCCTGTATCCCGGCGTATTCGCTATAGCTAAGCACCATGTAGCGCGGCGTGTCGTTTTTCAAAATCACCGCCATGCCGCTTTCATCGACGAGACGCGCGATCTTCGAGAAATTTTGGCCTGCCTCGGTCATTTGCACAAGGACGTGGCTGTCAATGTCCATAAAACCACCTCTATCGCACGATACCGGAAGTCCAGGGCAAATACAACCTGCCCTCCGCCAATGTCAAAATCAGGTCAAAAACTTATTGCCGCCTTCCTGATTGTTTTTAAGATCCTCGTAAAAGGCGGCGACGCTGGTCTCCATGTACGGAAGCAGCCAGAGGTACCCAATTCCAAAAGAAAGGACGCACAGAAGCGCCCAGCCGATAAAGCTGAGATACAGGCAGAACAGTTTTCCTTTGTGGCCGTCCATCATCTTCCTGCTTCTGGTTATGGCCTCCTGCCAGCCGATTTCCGGATTGTCGCGCAGGATATAGAAAGACATCGAATAGCTGAAAGTTTTTACGATTCCGGGGATTACAAGCAAAAGCGACCACAGAGCGACAAACAAACTTTGCAGTATGAAAAGAATGCAGCTTGATCCGAAATTTTTGAAGCCCTGAAAAAGGTCCTCGATCTTGGCATTTTGCCCTCTAACACTGTTTAGAAAGTAGGTTGCAAGACCAAGCGCCAACGGCCCGCCGAGAATGAAGGGGCCGAGAACCGCTACGCCCGACGCGCCTAAAATGACGGCATAGATAACGACAACACCGACGGCCGGAAGCCAGGCCCCGCGAAGCCGGCTTCTTGCCAGCGCCCTTATTTCATGATTTTCCTTCAACATCTTAACGCTCCTTACGCCTTTTCAGGCTGCTTAAAATAGCCTCAATCGAACGTTACCGGAAACTTCGGGAAAAATCAACCTGCCAGCGACACCCTTGGTGAATACGTCGGCCTTCATGCCCGGAGTTTTAGTATGGCCCAAATCCAGACATCCAAAAATGCAGGGCCAGGCGCTGGAGCGCCTTGCCCTGCATTTTTTCCTACAGAAGAGCGGCCTTTGGTACAAAAGCCCCTGCGCGTATGCCCTGCGCCGGGCCGCAGGAGGCCACCGATCAAAAGCCCTTGATAAAAGGCCCACGCAATCCAAAACCATCAGGCTTTGGCCCCGGAGATTGGAGACGGGCAAAGGCCCGCCTCCAATCTCCACGCATCAAGGCCCCACAACCTAAAAGCTCCGTTCAAGGCGCAAGGGCGCCTTGAACGG
>WRAL01000131.1 GCA_009780285.1 Treponema sp. | reverse complement strand
TTATATAAACTCTTCCCCGAAAAGGCGCGGGAAATAATCGACGAATGGCGCGCGGAAAACCCGTCTAAAGAAACCCAGTGGATAATAAGGCACGGGCTAAGAAGCGAAAGGAAAAAATAGCGATAATGCGGACGCGCGGTTCCATGTCTTGTAATTTTGTCCTGCTGTGTTGTATACTAATAGCATGATACTTAATAACAATCGACTACGGCGTTTAATTTTCTTATTGCTTTTGGGGGCTGCCGCTTTTGCCCACGCCCAGCAATTCAAACCCTTCGCTTCCTTTCAGATTATCGAGACGGAATTTTTCGACATTATCTTCCCGCGCGAGTCCGAGCCGACGGCTCGCCGCCTGGCCACCTTTGCCGACGACGTTTACCGCGATATGAGCGGGCAGCTGGGCATAGGGATTCCTCTCCGCCTTCCGGTGGTAATTACGCCGCACACGGATCTGTTCAACGGCTATTATTCGATGACGCCGCTCCCCCGCATCATGCTTTTCGACACGCCTCCGAGCATCGAATGGACGAGCTTTCCCGACGGCCTTAAAGGCCTGTTCATCCACGAGCTGGCGCACGCGATTTCCCTTAACACGCGGCTCGGCGCCAGCGTTTGGATGCGCCGCATTTTCGGCAGCCTGGTTACCCCGGCAATGGCGACCGCGCCGTATTTTATGGTGGAAGGCGTTACCGTTTATATGGAAAGCGCTTCCGGATTCGGCAGGGCGAACGATCCGCTCGCGCGGCAGCTGCTGCGGCAGGCGATTCACGAGGGGAAGTTTCTCACGCCGCTGCAGGCCTCCAACCTTATCGACATTTCCAACCAGCGCCATTCTTTTTACGAATACGGCGGGCTTTTTTCAAAGTGGCTTGTCGACAATTACGGCATGGAAAAATACGCGCTGCTGTGGCAGGCGATGGGCGGCGGCGGATTTTTTTCTTTTTTCGTGTACAGCTCCGGGTTTTACGCCATTTTCAGGCAGGTCTACGGCGTCGGGTTTTTGCAGGAGTGGGAAGCGTTCCGCGATTCGCTTGCCCTGGACGGAATAGAGGAAAATCCCGGCGCGGTTTATTCGCGCGGCCGTCCTGTTCCCGCCAACCGGAATCTTTCCATCGCCGCCCTTGCGTCCGACGGCGACAAGGTTTTTATTCTTGACAGCGGCGAAAACCGCGTCCGAGTTTTTGACGCCGAAAGCGAAAGCGTACGGTCTTTCGGAACAAGCCTGTACATGCCCTACGATATTGGCGTTTCCCCCGACGGAAAGACGGCGCTGATTTCAGGCTATAGCATGAACGGAGACCGCTTTTCGGCGGCGGCGCGCGAGCACCGCGCGGACACCGGGCGCGGGACAGGCCGCAGCGTTCAGGGCCTGTATCGCGCGCGTTATTTTCGGGACGGCGTCATAGGCATACGCTCCGACCTGCACAACACAGTCCTTGTGTTCGAGGACTTTAATGGCAATTCCGAGGTTCTGCTTAGGGGCAACGACAGCCTTACGTTCTCCGGCCCGCAGACTCTGGACGACCGGCGCATCGCCTTTGTCGCGGCGCGGGACGGCGCGCGGGAATTGCTCGTATATTATTATGACACGGGCGAGCTTTTCCGCGTCGAGATTGACGGCGATGATGACAACGCCGATCGGCTGCGGGATGCATGGCGGCACATGCGCGGCCTGGGCGTTTCCGACGGCGCGCTCTTTTTCAGCCACAACGCCGACGATCGCATGTTCAAGCTCGCTTCCGTGAGCCTCGACACGATGCGGGCGACATTTAGCGAGCGGGATTTTTCAGGCGGCGTGTTTCATCCGGTTATTGCAAGGGGCGCGATTTTTTACCGCGCGGAATTTTCCGCCGAGGACGGCTTTCTGCGCTTTCCCGAAAGCCCGGATTCCCTTTCCGGGATTCAGGGCGCGGTGCGGCTGGTCGCGGTCGACGCGCGGGATTACGGCAGGACGGACGTTCCCGCGCCGGCGCAAGGCCTGCCGGCTATGGAGGCATCGCCCGGGGCGGATTTTCCCGCAAGAAGATACGTCGCCTTAAAGTACATGCATCCTTTCCAGGCCTGGCTGCCATTGCCTCTCTTTCGCTTGGACGATGACAATTTCAGCTTTGACGGCTTCGGGCTTATCTCGCTTATGACTGAGCCAACCGGCAGGAACATGGCAGACGCCATAATCTATGCCGACCTCAAGTACCTCATGGCAAGAGTCGACGCTTTTTCCTGGCAAAATACCGGCGCCGGATTTCCGCTGACGCTTGGCTTTTCCGACACGGCGGACGCCGCCTCCGCCAATTCCCGGCCGTTCCGCCAGACGCGGGTCTCGCTTGAAGGAAGCCTTGCGCGGTCCGTCGGTCGCGGGCTGTTCGCGCCCTCGCTGGGAGTAAGTTATCTCCGCGTCGCCGATTTTGACGGAGAAAAAAGCGCCTACGAATGGGACGAGCGGGGCATCGCCTTTTCCTATTCCGCCGGCCTCGCGCTTTCGAGCCTCAGGCGGCGGCCAAACGAGGTTTTTGGCCGCGGCCTTTCGCTAAGCCTTCGCGGCAGCAATATGTTCTACACCACGCTCCACGATAATTCTTTTAAGCCGCGCCTTGAAGGGCTGTTTCGGGCAAGCGCGCAAACGCAATTGCCTTTGCGCCTTTCCCTTTACGGCGCTTACGACGCGGGGGGAATGGACCTGCAGGGATCTTCCCTTACCTACGGCGCGCCGCTGTTTTCATCCGTCGCGTCCTGGGAATATCTTTCCCAGGGTTTTTATTTTAGCTGGCTTGACGGGGCGGAAGCCGCGCTGGGGCTTTTTTCCGTCGAGATTCAAGGAAACCTTTCCCATGCGTACTTTAACCGCGTCGTCGGCTCGCTCGCCCTGAAAAACGTTCTCTACGATGGCGGAGGCGTCGCCGGCCCGGAAGGCATTCCCCTTCCCGGCGGCCTTCGCCTTGCCCAGTCGCTGGCTTTGAATCTAGCGCTGGTAACCTCATTCCTCCCGCTCAAAATCTCGCCCCTTTTTATTGAGCCCTACGTGTCCGGCGCGTGGCGCTTTTCCAACACAATCACGGGCGAGGGAAAGCGCTGGAGCATCGACGCGGGGGTAAACTGGCGGCTCTGAGCGGCGGGCATGGACAAAGGCGCGCAGGCGCCGTAATATAAAGCCGTGCAGGAAAACCAAACCGAAAAAAACGCCGGCAAAAAGGCCGGCTTCGTGGCCGTAATTGGCAGGCCCTCCGCCGGGAAGTCAACCCTGGTAAACGCCCTTTGCGGCGAGAAAGTTTCGATAGTAAGCGCGACCCCGCAAACCACGCGCGACGCGATACGCGGAATCGTCAACCGGGAGCAAGGCCAGCTTGTGCTTGTCGATACGCCGGGGCGCTACAAGTCCGAAAAAAAGGACAACAAAAAACTTCGCGAAATTTCCGACAACGCATCGGACGACGCGGACGCGATCCTTTACGTTATCGACGCGACGCGCCCGCCCGGCGAGGAAGAGGCGGACATAGCCGCGTCGCTCGCTCCGCTCGGGGAAAGAACCGTGGCCGCGATCAATAAGATCGACGATCCGGCGGCCGACGCGGGCGCCGCGCGCGCCTTTCTTGCCGAAACGATTCCGGCGCTTGACGAGGCGCGTATTATCGAAGTTTCCGCGAAAACAGGCCAGAACATCGAGGCCCTTATTCCCGCGCTTTTCGATCTGGCCGGCGAAGGCGAGCCTTTTTACGGCGCCGAATTCTACACCGATCAGGAAGTGGATTTTCGCATATCGGAAATTATCCGCGAGCAGGCTATCAACAGGCTTAAAGAAGAAATCCCCCACGCAATTCGCGTCGAAGTGGCCGACGCGCAGTTCGTCCCTCCCCCGGCCGGCGCTCCGGAGCCGGCACGACGCAAGCTCTGGGCGCGGGCCTTCATCACCGTGGAACGCGAGTCCCAAAAAGGAATCGTCGTGGGCAAGGGCGGCGCCATGATCAAGGCGATCCGCTTGGCATCGCTTAGGGAGCTTGCGCGCGTTTTCGACTGGAAGATCGAGCTGGATCTGCGCGTCAAGGTTGCGCAGGGACGCGCGCGAAAAAATCATTGACAAGGCTATTGCGCCGGCGCACAAACAACCATATCCCGCCGCAAGCAGCGGGGTATGGTTGTTTAGGTAAGGTATTCGCCTCAGGGTTTAATACCTTTTTAACGCCCAAGGGGCGAGGTATTAAACCCTTCGCGTACAATAAAGGCGCTACACAAAGGAGGCACGATGAAAAAGATTGACCTTGGAAAAGGCGGGCTTGTATCCCCGGCGATTGCGCTGGGCTGCATGAGGATGCGCGATTTATCGACGGCAAAGGCGATGGCGGCAATCGCCGCGGCGATGGAATCCGGCATAAATTTTTTCGACCATGCTGACATTTACGGCTTAAATGGAGCGGCGGAAACGATTTTCGGCAAGGCGGCAAAGGAAATGGGCCTTGCGCGCGAAAGCATGATTATTCAAACAAAGTGCGGCCTCGCGCGCAACGCGGACTGGACGGCGAACGCGGCCTTTGATTTTTCCAAGGCCCATATCATCGCCTCGGTTGAAGGCAGCCTTTCCCGACTTGGCATGGACTACGTCGATCTTCTGGCCCTGCATCGCCCGGACGCGCTTGTCGAGCCGGAGGAAGTTGCCGCCGCATTCGATACCTTGCGCGGGCGCGGGCTTGTAAGGCATTTCGGCGTTTCGAACCATACAAGCGGGCAAATAGAATTATTGAAAAAATATTTGGGCGATAAGATCATCGTCAATCAGCTTCAGTTTGGCATTGGGCACATGGGCATGGTGGATTTCGGCCTTAACATGAACATGAAAACTGATGCCAGCATTGACCGCGACGGCGGCGTTCTGGATTACTGCCGGCTTAACGACATTACGATTCAGGCCTGGTCGCCCTACCTGGCAAGCGACGGTTCCGGCGTGTTCGTCGACAATCCCAAGTTCCCCAAGCTGAACGCGACGCTGGCCGAAATCGCCGGCCGGCACGGCATTTCCAAGGACGCGCTGGGCGCCGCGTGGATTCTGCGCCATCCGGCGAAAATGCAGGTAATCATAGGCTCGATGAACCCGGGGCGCATAAGGGACATCGCCTCTGCCTGCGACATTAGCCTTTCAAGGGAGGATTGGTACGGCATCTATATCGCCGCCGGAAATCCGCTGCCCTAGTGTTCCGGAATATTCGGTTTGCTAAATCGCAACGTTCGGTAATTCCTTGTCGGGCAAGGAATTACCTCAACCTGCATACCGTCATTTGAAT
>WRAL01000130.1 GCA_009780285.1 Treponema sp. | reverse complement strand
GAGGCGGGGCTATAGGGGACAGCGTGGGACGCGCAGGGCGCGGCCGGAACGGGGGGCTTGCGCGCGCCGCCGCGATGCTCGCCTTCGTTGGCCGCCCCCCGCATGACTATGGCGCGCTTGAAAATCTCGCGGCGGCGCGCCACTATTGATCCACATGAAGGACATACGCATGGCGGCCGCTTTTGCCGTTGTCACGGCGCTCGCTCTTTTGACGCTGGCCGGCTGCGCGAGCGCTCGCGGCCTGTCGGCGGAGGAGTACTTCGCCATCGGCATGGCTTATTTTGAGATTGGGCAGAGCCGCAGCGCGAACCGCGACCACTATTTTCGAGAGGCGGAGCGCTGGCTGAGCCGGGCACGGGCGCAGAATAGGACGATGGCGGCATCGGCCTACAATCTTGGGCTTCTTCATTTCGAGATGGGGCGCTTCGAGGAGGCGGCGCGGCAGTTCGAGGCGGTGCTGGCGCGCGACCCGGAGAACGCGCTGGCGCTTCGGGCGGCGGCCTACACGCGCATTCGCCGCGGCGACTTCGAGGAGGCGGCGCGCCTTTACGAACGCTTTCTCGCGCTCGTGCCGGAAAGCGCCGACGACGGCTTCAATCACGCCCTGGTTCTTTTCGCGATGGAGCGCTACCCGGAGGCCGAGGAGGTTCTGGCGCGCAATCCGCTGGCCTTTTTCGACAATCCTGATTTTCTTCTATTATATGCGCGCGCTCAGGCGCGGCAGGACAAGCCGGAGGCGCTGGATTCCTTCGCGCAGTGGATCGAGGGGAACCCGGAAAGCGCCGAGGCCGGCGCCGCGACTTTTGAATTCGCGCAGGCGCTGGAAAGCGCGGGCAATTACGCGCGCGCGCTGGACGAGTTCCGCGCCGCAGGCGAGCGCATTGCCGCCGGCGCCTCCGATCCTTCCAGGGCGATGGCGCGCTTTGGCGTGGCGCGCGTTCTTTTGGTCGCCGATCCGGCCAACCCGGAAGGCATAAGCGAGCTTCGCGCGGCGCTTGAGGCCGGCTTTGAGGACATGGATTCGGTCGAGGCGCTGCTGGACGACGAAAGGATCAGCGCGAGCCACTTGCAGGAGATCCGCGCGATTATCGCCGCTCGCGAGGCGCCCGAGGTTCCGGACACGACCGACAGCGATTATGAAGACGAGGATTGGGAAGACGCGACGGAAGGACCTTAAATCCTGCGCGCTAAAGGAATTTGCAATGATTGTTTCGATGATACAGTTTATTATAGAAATCCCGGAGTCCACCAGCCTAAAGGAAAAGCGCCGCATCGTTCGTTCGGTAAAGGACAAGCTGCATCGCCGCTTCCGTTTAAGCGCCGCGGAGGTAGACCTGCACGATTCGCTTTCATTCGCGCAAATTGGCGGCGCGCTGGTGTCCAACTCGCGCGTTTTTGGCGAATCGGTTTTGCAAAAAGCCTTCGCGATGATCGAGGACGAGGTTCCGGCGCGCATACAGGACATGAGCATTCATTCAGAGGAGTTTTAATGAAAAAAATATTAGCGCTTGCCTTTGTCTCGGCCTTTTTTCTTTCGTCCTGTCTTGGCGCCACAATGGATATTACCATGCGCGCCAACGGCTCGGGAAGAATTGTGGTTGAGTATCGCGTTTCGCAAGCGCTTGAATCCATGGGCCGTTTCGACGGCAACGAACGCTGGAACGCTATTCCCGTTGGCCGCGCCGACATGGAGCGCAGCGTGGCGCGCGTTCCCGGCCTGCGCCTTTCATCTTTTTCCTCTAGTTCGCAGGCTAGCGCGCGCGGCGGCGCGGACCTTGTTTCGCGAGCCACGCTTGACTTTGACAATCCCGCTGCGCTTTTGGCGTTCCTCGATATTACCGGCAGTCGCGCAGGCTTTGAAAGCGCGAACGGGCAAAATGTTTTACGAATGACTTTTTTGGAGCCTTCGCAGCCTATCGCAAGCGAGGAGCTGCTTGCGCTTTTTCGTGATGCCGGCGAGGGCTACGAAATAAGCCTTAGGTTTACGGCGCCGGCAAACGCCGCGCTGCGGGTTCTGCCCGGCCCTTTGGCGCAGGCGCGCGCCGAGGCTTCCGGCCGGGTCGCGTCTTTCGCCATTGGAACCGGCGAGATTCCGGCCATTTCAAACGGGCTTGAAATTGAAATTTCTTGGTAGCGCGCGCCTGCGCAAGGAGACGGCTATGCTAAAAATGGCGCCGATTTTGCTAATCGGGCTTGCGTTTTTTTCCTGTTCGCGCAGCGAGCCGCGAATCGCTTTTGGCTATATCGCGCTTGTGTATTACGAGGAGGAAGGCGGCGCCGAGGAACGCTTTTCGTTTTTTGTTCTGGCCGAGGATGACGATGGCCTTGCCAATCTTTCCGAATTGTTTTTGTATCACGATCATGAACAATTGCGCTGGCGAATCGGCAGCGAGGATTGGACAGTGCATGAAAGCGCCGGCCGAACATGGATTGGAACAAGGGCCATCGCGCCGGGCGAAATTGGCCTTCTTCCGCGCGGGCAATTCCGCGCCGTGCTTGTAAACCTGGGCGGCGAGCGCACGGAGCGCCTCTTTTCGTTCGACGCGCCGACCGCGCCGCGCTTTGCCTTTCCTGCTTTGCAAATCGCCGATGGGAATTTTTCCATTGAATCGGCCTATCCGACAAACAGTTTTGTCTGTTATGACGAGCAAGGAAATTTTGTCGGCGTTGTCGAGCTTTCCGCGCTGAGCGGAAGCATTTCCAGCCTGAATCTTCCAAACGGCGCGCGCCTGGTCGCGCTGTGGGCCGAAGATTCCCTGCATTATACTTCGGCCTTTACCAATGCCCAATCAATTAGATAACGGCGAAAGCGCCGGCCTTTTGACCGATGCCCTTTATGCAAGCGGCGTTAAAAGCTACGCGCTGCGCGCCGGGAGGGAAACCGACGCGCAAAAACGCGCCTACGATTCGCTTGCGCCGCAATTCGTGATTCCTAATAGCCCCGGCGTATTGGATTTTGCCGCGCTTTTCGGCAACGCAAACCCGGTCGTGATGGAAATAGGCTTTGGAATGGGCGAGGCGACGGCGGCGATCGCCGAGGAAAATCCCGGTGTTAATTATCTTGGCGTTGAAGTGTACAAGGCCGGCGTTGGGCGGCTTTTATGGAACATTTCCCAGCGAGGAATTTCCAACATTAAAATCGCGCAGGCCGACGCGGTGGAAGTTGTGGCCGGGATGCTTCCCGGGCGCTCGCTTGCCGGCGTTCATCTTTTTTTCCCGGATCCCTGGCCTAAAAAACGCCACCACAAACGGCGCCTTATCAAACGGCCTTTTACCGACGCGCTTGCATCGAAAATAAAGCCCGGCGGCTATCTCTACATGGCGACGGACTGGGAGGATTACGCGCAGTGGGCGCTGGCCGAGCTTGGCGCCACGGCCGCTCTTGTCAATGCCTTTGAAGAGTTCGCGCCGGCACAGGCATGGCGGCCGCGTACCAGCTTTGAGCGAAAGGGCCTTGAAAAAAGCCACGTAATTCGCGAGCTGTATTTTACGGTGCACGAATAATTCTAATACAAATATTTACGCCGGTAATCGGCGCCTATTCTGCGCAGGGCCTCTTGTACAGGCTCGTCGGGAATGCGCCTCTGTTTAAGGTCTATCGTAAATTGGTTCATCGAAAAATGCCGGTACAGGAAAAGCGTTTCGCCAAGCGCGCCTTCTTTTTGCATTGTAACTAGCTCGCGCGTATATGCGTCGAAAATGCCGCCTTTTTTCATTTCCGAATAGCCGATTATCCAAGCCGGAATGTCGCAAAGCGCCTTCATAAATTTTTGCAAAAGGCGCGCCATGCGAATCTGCGAGCCTTCAAGCGCGGCCCCCAGCGCCCCGCTTTTATCGAGGGCGCAAAGGGCGCGCAGCTCAACGGTTCGCGGCGTATGCACGGGCGTTTTGTTAAGGATTATCACAATCCGATAAAAATCGATTCCTAGCGAAGGATTTTCTCGAAAAAATTTGTCGGCGATTTTTCCCGACGGCCCGACAAGATAGCGCCTGTTTTCAGCGGCCTGTTCCCTGCGGCCGGGATTGTCCGCGACAAGAATCATCTTAATTTCGCTGTCGGGATTTACTTCGTCAAGCGCGCCGTTATAGACGACCGAAGTTTCAACCTGATACGAAGGGCTGCGCGCGTCCACCAGCTTTTGTTGAAGGGCCTTGAGCGCGGGCAGGCTCGCGCGCAGGCTTTCAACCTCGTCGCGAAATTCGTCGCGGGCCTCGACGAATTTCGTCCATGTCTTTTTATTCATGCCGCCAGAATAGAGCGCGCGGGGGAAAAGGTCAACGGCGGCTGGGCCAATCCGCCGCAGGCGAATTGGCCTCGAAGTTCTGGCTGCGCCAAAACTTCAGGGAATTCTTCGAGGGGAAAAGGTCAATGGCGGCTTGCGGTTCTCGCCATTTTCCGGCAGGATCGCGGTATGGAAAAGGTGGCAATTTGGTCGGAACAGTATCCAGTGCGCTTTGGGG
This sequence comes from Treponema sp., assembly GCA_009780285.1. Classification (GTDB taxonomy): domain Bacteria; phylum Spirochaetota; class Spirochaetia; order Treponematales; family Breznakiellaceae; genus WQXQ01. The sequence continues at coordinate 823 of WRAL01000130.1, read as the reverse complement.
CCGTTGATCGGTCGGACACGATTAGGCTTAGCGCGGCCTTCGACGTTTTTCAGGAAGCGGCGGTGAGCCATGCGGAAAGCCTTGGAGTCGGGCGGGAGGCGATGGCCGACTCGGGGCAGGTTTGGATTCTTTCGCGTATGTCGGCGCGCTTCGACCGGCGGCCGCTTTACGGCGAGGCGACGGTGGCGCGCACATGGCCGCGCAGCTGGAACAAGCTCTTCGCGATTCGCGATTTTGACCTTCGCGACTCGCGGGGCGAGGCTGCGATTCGCGCGCGCAGCTGCTGGCTTATCATCGATATAGAAAAGCGCCGCCCCCTGCGCCCGCAGACGATCATGGACAGCCTGCCGGCGAACGAAGGGCTTGACGTGCTTTCCGAGATTCCGGCCGCCCTCCCCCAACGCGAGGGCCTTGCGAAGTTATGCGAGCGCAAGGTTTCCTACAATGATCTTGACTACAATGGCCATGTGAATAATGTCAGCTATATTCGCTGGATTGAGGACTGCATGGGTTCCGCTTTTATGGAAGAAGCCGCGCGCGGATCGCTGGACATTAATTTTATGCACGAGGTTTTGCCCGGGGAAACGGTGGAGATCTGGGGCGAGCGGCTCGAGGACGCGGAGGGCGCGCGGGCCTTCGCGCTTGAGGGCAGAAAGCCCTCGGGCGATCAGCCGGCCTTTCGCGCCGAGCTTCGCGCCCGGAGCTAGCCGCCCGCGCTTAAATTCCGGGCTACCAGGCGAAGCCAGCGGAAATCCCGGGAAGAACCTTCGTGTCGCGCGAAAAGCCGCCGCTTCCGATTATCATCGGAAAAATCGCGTTCATG
>WRAL01000129.1 GCA_009780285.1 Treponema sp. | reverse complement strand
CTTTTGGCAATGGGCAGTCCACTTACGGAGCGCAGGGGGCCTTTGCTCAAATAGACGGCAATGACGGAACGGTGACGATTCCCCCCAACTACGATTGGAAAAACTACCCCACGTTCACGGTAAAGGCCAAAGCGAACAACGACAAGGGAGACGGAGTCTTCGAATCCGCTCCAATAACCGTCCTCGAGCCGGTGATCACAGGGGCGACCATAGACTTTGAGTCTGGGTATCCCACTTCCTTAAACAGGAACAATACTTCTCCCGCAAGCCCGCGCGTTTCGACACGCCTTGTGCTAAACGTTACCGGGGATGGCCATCCGCAAAATGGCTTTGATCAAGCCCGCGTTGAATGGGATGCGCCGGACAAGCATGACACGACGACTATTGCAGGGAGCGCCAATGGGGCCGATCTAAGCATTACCGGCTTTCAGAAGGGAAACGCGCTTAGCGTTACTGCCGCCGTGAAAGCGACCACGGAGGCGTCGGCTTCATACGTCGAGGGCATCGCCGCCAAAACGGTGCCGCTCTCTGGAGACGAGCTTCGCGGCGCCTGGTACCGTGTGGCCGTGGGCGGAGACCACGGCATGGCCATCTCAAAGGATGGGCACCTTTATACCTGGGGCCGCAATAGGGCCGGGCAGCTTGGCCTGGGTTATAATGACTTGACCGCCTTCGTTCAGACTCCGACTCTTGTGGAAATGCAAACTGGCGGATACGCGGACGACTGGAGATTCATCTCCGGAGGCCAATGGCATAGCGTGGCCATAAACGAGGAGGGGCAGCTTTTCGCCTGGGGCTCGAACTTTTGGGGGCAGCTGGGCACCGGTGCCGATGTTGGCTCTGGAGATCTCGAGAACGATTCTACTTCCACCTCGAACATTAACAGCAGGGCCAATCCTGTGGACGTGGCTGGAATCAAATGGGCAACGGCGAGCGCCGGCTACACGCATACGCTGGCCATAACAGAGGACGGCGAGCTTTACGCATGGGGATCTAACGTAAACGGAAAGCTGGGCGTTACCCTTGAATCCGGCAACAGAAGCGCCGTTCCCCTGAAGGTAACGGTGGAAGGCGAGGAAGGCCTGGAATGGGAAATGGCCAGCGCCGGCAGAAGCCATAGCGCGGCCATTACCACGGACGGACGCCTTTTCGTATGGGGCCAAAATAATCAAGGGCAAATTGGCAATGGCGGCGGCGCCGATGTCACCGTCCCCACGGAAGTGAAAGCCGAGGGGGTAGAGGAGTGGGTGTTCGTGGCAGCGGCCGAGCAATTCACCGCCGCCTTGGACAAAGATGGCCGGCTTTGGACCTGGGGCGTAAACGGCTCCGGCGAGCTTGGGGAATCTGGGGGAGCGAGCGGCTCGCGCAATGTTCCGGGCCTTGCGACATCGGTTATAGGCATAGAGTTCGAAACGCTTTCGATGGCCAGCAACGCAAGCCATGTCGTGGCGCTGACCAAGGACGGCGATCTTATTACCTTCGGACGCAATAACTTCGGGCAGTTGGGCAATGGCGACACCGACAACTCGTATCTTCCGGTCTGGCCGGATGTAGGCAGCGGCGATTTCGCCAGCGTGCAAGGCGGCTCGGCCTTCACCCTTGCCATCGAAGGCGAGGATGGCGACCTGTACGGCTGGGGCAGCAACCGCCACAGCGAGATGGGCCAGCCAAGTAATGATCCTGTCATGGTTCTCTTGCCCACGCAGATTCTCCACGTTCCGGCGCCTCCGCAGCCCTAAGCTGCGGGAAGGGTTCCAAGGGGCTTGGCGCAAGCCAAGCCCCGGCTTTGGGCGAGGGACCCGGCATTGGCCGGGAGCCTCGCCCAAAGCCCCGCCTTGCGCGGGCAATTGCGGCGCGCTTGACGTTTCGCGTCCCTGCGCCCTACAATCATCGCAGCCCGCTTGGGAAATCGACTTTCAAAGGAGGCGGAATATGATTGCAGTAATGACAAAGGTGGCGCTCTACTAGCCAAATCCCTCGCGCATCGCGCCGCAATCGACGCGATGTCCGATTTCTTTTCGACAAGCGAATATTCCCAACCGAAAAGCGCTTGCCCGTAAATTTGCTTCGCGCGAAAAATCGCGCAAGTGGAAACAATGACTCAAACAATAGACTTGACGGCATACGGCTACGCCCAAAGCGCGCGGCCGGAGGACGGACTGGAGCCCGGCAGAGTAACAGGGCAGCACAGGGATCGCTACGCGGTGGTAAGCGCGCGCGGGGAAGGGGAGGCCGTTTTGAAGGGCGCCTTCATCCACGGCGCGCGCCTGCGCGAGGACCTTCCCTGCGTCGGCGACTTCGCGCTTCTGCGGCCGGGCGAAAAAGGCGCGAGCGGCCCGGCGCTCATCGAAAGGCTGCTTCCGCGCAGGACGAAATTTTCCCGCGCCGACCTTTTCGGCCATAGCCTTGGGCACCTAAAGGCAAACCGCGAGCAGCTCGTCGCCGCGAATTTCGACTATATCTTTATCATGTCATCGCTCAACCGCGATTTCAACGTCAACCGCATCTCGCGCTACCTTACCCAGGCCTGGCAAAGCGGCGCGCAGCCGGTGGTGATACTGACAAAGGCCGATCTGGTCCGGAACGCCCAGGTGCAATTGGACGCGGTTCGAAAGGCCGCCCCCGGCGTTCCGGCGCACGCGGTGTCCAGCCGCAGCGGGCTTTCGCTTGAGGCGCTGGACGAATATCTGCGGCCCGGGAAGACGGCCGTATTGCTGGGGATGTCCGGCGTGGGCAAGTCCTCGCTGGTCAACGCGCTGGCCGGCTACGAGGCGATGGCGGTAAAGGCGATTCGCGAGGACGACGCGCGGGGGCGCCACACCACCACCTCGCGCCGGCTCTTGATGCTTCCATCCGGCGCGATGATCATCGACACGCCCGGAATGCGCGGGCTTGGGATCCTGCGCGCCGACGAGGGGCTCAGCGCGAGCTTTGGCGAAATCGAGGAGCTTTTCGCGCAGTGCCGTTTTACCGACTGCCGCCACGAAGGCGAAAAAGGCTGCGCCGTCCTCGCCGCGCTTGAAAGCGGCGCGCTCTCCCGCGAGCGCTGGGATCGCTACCAGGCGCAGGCGCGGGAAAACGCGTACTTCAACGACAAAAAAGCCCACGCCAGGCAGCGCGCGGCCTGGGCCAAATCGCTCAGCGCTCGAATTCGGCAGGACAAAAAACGGGACGGATTTGAGGACTAGTGTTCCGGAATATTCGGTTCGCTAAATCGCGACGTTCGGTAATTCCTTGCCCGGCAAGGAATTACCTCAACCAGCATACCGTCACTTGAATATTCCGGAACACTAGATCGACGGCCGGGGGCTTACCTCCCGGCCAGCTTGTAAAGCGCGTACTGATTAAGCGAGACTCCCTCGCGCTGCGCGTCAAGGGCCAGCTTTGCGTGAAGGCTTTTGGGCAGGCGGAGAACGAACTTGCCGCTGTAACGGCCGTCGTCCAGCGGCTCGGGAACCGGAAACCCGCCTTCAAGCTTTGCCTCGATCCAGCCGGCCATCGCGTCATGGATATTTTCGAAGGCCTCCTCGTGGCTGTCGCCGTGACTCATGCATCCGTCGAACTCCTGCACCGTGGCAAAATAGTACGCGCCGGATTCATCGGCGATGCGCCGTATCACGATGTGGTAGGGTAGCTCCAAATATTCTTTTACGTTCATTCGCGCCTCCGTCAGCCTTCGCCTATGCGCTGTAGTATAGCCATGACGTAGGCTTTTTTCAGTTGACCTTTTGCCGCTATCGTAATTACGTCGCCGTTGGCGTTTATGTATTGGCGATGCGAGCCTTCCATGCGCTTGCAGCTGTACCCATAATGGCGAAGTACCCTGTCTGCCTCGTCAAGGATTATTCCATGAGGCTGGTTTTTCATTTTTCGCACGAGCTTTTCAATTCCAGCCATACATTGATGATACCATATACGATACCATTTATCAAGGACGCATTGCCCGCCTGCGGATAGCGCCTCCGGCCACTATCCACCGGCGCGGATCGGGCGCTATAATCGGGCATGGTTCAGGACGACACTTGGTTTGAATGCGACGACGGGGCCAGGCTTTTTCTTAGGCGTTGGATGCCTGACGATCCGAAGGGCGCGAGCCTCGCCGGGGCGTTTTTTCACGACGCGCTCCTGCCGGTGGCGGTGCCGCCCATCGCGGCGGCGCCTATAATCGCCGGAACATACAGGCCGGCGGCGGTATTGCACATCGTTCACGGAATGGCCGAGCACGGCGGGCGCTACGGAAGGCTGGCCAAAAAGCTCTGCGATTCCGGCGTCGAGGTTTGGGCCGCAGATCAAAGGGGCCACGGAAGGACGGCCCGCAACGGCGGCAACGACCCCGGAAAGGGCGGGCTTCCCGGCCACACGAGCGACTGCGACGCCTTCGACAGGGTGGCCGCCGATCTCGAGGCGATAAATCTGGCTATCAGGGCCGCGCGGCCCGGGGTTCCGCTTTTTTTGCTGGGCCATTCATGGGGTTCCTTTATCGCGCAGCATTACATCTCGCAGGGGCGCTCGGACGCGGCGGCCGTCGACGGCTGCGCGCTTTCCGGCACCAGAGGGCCGGGAAGCGCCAAGGCGAAGGCCGGCGCCCCCTTCATGGCCACCCTTTCCGCGCTTAAAGGCCGAAGGGCCGCGTCCCCGGCGGCGAGGGCCGTCGTCGAAGGCCCTTACCAAAAGGCCTTTCGCCCGGCGCGCACCACCCACGACTGGCTTTCGCGCGACGAGGCCGAGGTGGACGCCTACATCGCCGATCCCCTCTGCGGAATGCTCTGCTCGGTGGGCTTCTATCAGGATCTCGCCAAGGGGCTTCTGCGCATACACAGGCCGGAAGCGATCGCGCGGATCCCGGTCGATCTGCCCATCTACATTTTTTGCGGGGACGCCGATCCGGTGGGCGATTCCGGCGCGAGCCCCAGGGCCTTGGTAGGCGCCTACAGCGAGGCCGGCATCAAAAACCTGGAATTTACGCCCTATCCCGGCGCGCGCCACGAGCCGCTTAACGAGACCAACAGGGACGAGGCGAGCGCGGCGCTTCTTTCGTGGATCCTGCGCCGCGCCCAAGGCCGGGACGAAGGAAAAAAATAATGCGCTACAAATATTCTTCGGGCAAGGACGGCCGTCCGGTAAAAAAGGCCGAAATTTACTCTCGCGAGGAGCACGGCATCGATCCGGCGCGCGTGGACAGCGACGCCGCCGGCATCGTGCGCCGTCTTCGTGACGCCGGCTACGAGGCCTACATAGTCGGCGGCGCGGTTCGCGACCTGATCCTGGGCAAAAAGCCCAAGGACTT
>WRAL01000128.1 GCA_009780285.1 Treponema sp. | reverse complement strand
CGTCCACGGCTTTTAATCGCAGACTAGCCTACCAGATCTCTTGACACGGAAAATCGCGACAATATTATCGAGCTTCTTACGCAAATAAACCGGGAATTCGGCACGGCGATTCTTTTTATCACGCACGATCTTTCCCTTGCGCGCCGTTTTTGCTCGCGGGCGCTTGTTATGCGTGATGGAAAGATTGTCGAGGACGGGCCCAGCGAAAAGGTTTTTTCCGCTCCAGGACACGCGTACACGGCGCAACTTGTAAACGCCGTCGCTCGCGAAAAAAATATCATTAGGGATTTCTCCAACACAAAAAAATTCGAGCCTTTTGTTTCGACTCGCGCGCTGTCCAATTCATACGTCAGCCGCAGCTTCGGGCTTTTCGGCAAGCTCGAAGAAAAGCGCGTTCTTAAAGACATTGATCTGGACATAGGCAAGGGCGAGATTTTCGGGCTTTGCGGCGAGTCGGGCGGCGGCAAAAGCACGCTCGCGCGCTGCATCCTTGGCCTTATTCCATACCGGGGCGAAATAATTTTTTCCGGCATGGACGTTTCGGCCGAGCGCGCGCGAGGATTTTTCGCGCAAATGATTTTTCAGGAACCCGGCGCGTCGCTTAATCCCATGCGGAAAATCGGCTGGCTTTTGGAAGAGCCCTTGATCGTTCACCGGCGTGCCTTGGGGCTTGCGCTTTCGGCGGGCGAACGGGAACGCAAGGTTGACGAGATGCTCGCCCTTGTCGGCCTTGAAAGCGCGCACAAATCGCGCCGCGCGCGCGAGCTTTCCGGCGGGCAAAAACAGCGCGCCTGCATCGCGCGCGCCTTAATGCTAAAGCCAAAAATGCTCATCGCCGACGAAGCCACCAGCGCGCTGGACGTTTTTTCCGGCGCCCAAATCCTCGACCTTTTCCGCAGCTTGCGAGAAAGCCTCGGCCTTACGATTCTCTTCATCTCGCACGACAGGGAAGCCACCGAAGACCTCTGCGACAGGGTGGCGCGCATGCGTGAAGGAAGGCTGGAGATTTAGGCCGAAGTGGAGCGCCCCCCCATGCGTCCCCTGGAGTTTAGAGGTGGGCTTCAGCCCGCCTCTAAACTCCGATGCGAATCCGCCGAAGGCGGATTCGCCCCTTGACTCTTTTCCGCGTTTTGAGGCATAATCGATATGCTGGAACGGTCGTGCTCTTTGGGCTTGAGCCGGGCGGCAGGGAAAAGTCAGATGCGCCTTGAGCGCTCAAACGGAGAGTTGAATGTACGCTTTGATTGAATTTAAGGGCAAGCAGTACAGGGCCGAGGCCGGCGCCCTGCTGAAGGTGGACCGGATCGACGCCGAGCCGGGCGCGGCGCTGGACATTGAAACGGTGCTGCTCACTTCCGGCGACGCGGTAACGGTGGGAAGCCCCTACGTGCCCGGCGCGAAGGTCAGCGCGACGGTGGAATCCCACGGGCGCGACGCGAAGATCATCGTTTTTAAGTACAAGCCGAAGAAGGATTACCGGCGCAAAAACGGGCATCGCCAGCAGTTTTCGGTGATAAAAATCGGGGAAATTACCGCCTAGGGCGCGGCTCGCGGGCCTTGGGATGGTAAAAATAGAGGCCGCGCTCGACGGGGACGGGGTTCTGCGCTCTTGCGGGGCCTCCGGCCACGCGGCGCGCGGGCAGGACGGCGGAAGCGTGGCTTGCGCCGCGATTTCGGTCCTGATGCGCACGGCGGCAAGGGTTTTGTCGGGAAGGCCGGGGATTCGGTCGCGCTGCGAGGCGCCCGAGCCGGGCTTCCTTTTCCTGGAGGCCGATTTCGAGGCCGAGGGAAGGGATTTTCTTTTCGCCGCCGGGGTTTTTCTGCTGGAAGGGCTTGCGTCCGTGGCGGAGGATTACCCCGAGCATTGCAGTTTGTCTATACGGAGGATTTAGATGGGAAGAAAGAAGGGCGGTTCCGGCTCCAAAAACGGAAGGGATTCGAATCCCAAAAATTTGGGCGTAAAGGCTTCGGGCGGCTCGTTCGTAAAGGCCGGCACGATTATCGCGCGCCAGCGGGGGACGAAGATTCATCCCGGGACTAACGTCGGCTGCGGCGGCGACTACACTCTTTTCGCCAAGGCCACGGGAACGGTGCTGTTCCACACTCGTCGCGGACGAAAGCTCGCCTCGGTCGTTCCGGTCGTCGCGCAGGAAGCGCCGCAGGCCGCCGCGTCCGCGCAGGCGCTTTAACCAAGCGAACAAATCGAAGGGGATGATCCCTAGTGTTCCGGAATATTCGGTTTGCAAAATCGCAACGTTCGGTAATTCCTTGTCAGGCAAGGAATTACCTCAACCTGCATACCGTCATTTGAATATTCCGGAACACTAGCGGGACGTTCCTCGAATGAAGCCTGTCTCAGAAATGACCCCCGCGCAGGCTGCGGGGGTTAAGTACGTTCTGACCGACATTGACGACACGCTTACCTGCGCCGGCAAGCTGGTCGAGTCCGCGTACCGCGCGCTTTGGGATCTGAGGCGCGCGGGGCTGAAGCTGGTTCCGGTAACGGGCCGGCCGGCCGGCTGGTGCGACTGCATCGCGCGCCAGTGGCCCGTGGACGGGATCGTCGGCGAAAACGGCGCGCTTGCCTTTTGGGAAGAGCCTTCGGATGAGGGCCTGCCCATTTTGAAAACCATGTTTCACGAAAACGCCTTGCGCAACGATTCTCCCGCGCTTCTGCAAGCCCGCGACGCGGCGCTGGACGGGGTTCCGGGCCTGCGCCTGGCCAAGGATCAGTTCGCGCGCCTTTTCGACATCGCTCTGGATTTTGCCGAGGAGGATCCGGCGCTTTCGCTGACTTGCGCGCGCAGGGCCGCCGAAATCGCCGAGCGGGAAGGGGCGCGCGCGAAAATCTCGTCCATTCACGTCAACATTTGGCTGGGCGATTACGACAAGCTGTCCATGGCCCTGCGTTTTTTGCGCTTGCGCTTTGGCTGGCAAGATGACCTTGGCGAGGCGCTTTTCGTCGGCGATTCCCCCAACGACGAGCCTATGTTCGCGCATTTTCCCCTGTCCTGCGCGCCGGCCAATATCCGCCGCTGGGATGGCGTTTTGCAAAAAAGGCCGGCCTTTATAGCCAAAAATGAGGGCGGCGAGGGTTTTGCCGAGATCGCGCGGGCCTTGCTGGATCGGGCGGACAAGCGCTAGTGTTCCGGAATATTCGGTTTGCTAAATCGAACGTTCGGTAATTCCTTGCCAGGAAGGAATTACCTCAACTTGCATACCGTCATTTGAATATTCCGGAACACTAGCCGATTTTTCTCAACGCCCTTTTTATGATGAAGAGCGCCTTTGCGGCCTACTATCTCTGCGCGAAGGAGCTGCGCAGAAGCGAATCGTCCACAATTATAGCCACGCGGCCCTGGCGCAGGAGGTTGCGGTTTTCCGCCGTGGAAATGATCAAGAGCGCGTCGTCCAGGCTGATGATCGGGTCCGTGGGAGTCTCGCCGAAAAGCCCGCGCGCGGAGATGCGCAGGGGTCGCTCGCCGACGATGGCGGCAAGCTCCGGCGAAAGGCCGGAAGGAACGGGCGCGAAGATCGCCTCGCGCGGAAAGTACCGCACCATCAGATCCACGCTTGGGTCGAGCATGTTTCGCTCGAAAATCAGGTTCATCCGGCTGTCCCAGACGCGCGGGAAAAGCGAGGGGCGCGCGAGGGCGCTTCCTTCCCGGCCCTGAACCGGCAGCTCGTCCGAGGCTATTATCACAATGCCGGTAAAGGCAGGCGCGGCCACCGGGCTTAGGGTTCTGGGCACCTCGACCGGCTGGCGGTGGCGGATAAAGGCGCGGCTCAGGCCGGAAATCCCCAGCGCGTAGGAGGCGGCCAGCCTTCCCAGGTCCGTGGAAAGCGCCGGCGGAACGGAGCGCGACTGAAGGGCCAAGCTTTCAAGCTCCAGAAAGCTCCACTCGCCGCGCAGTATGTGGTCCGCCACGGTGGACGAGGAATCGACCTGTATGCCCAGTATCTCCGGGCGAATCAGGCGCAGGTATTCGGCGGACAAAAGCGCCTCGCCCTGAAGGCGTCCGCCGGGCAGACGTATCCCAGCGCCGGCTAGGTCTAGCGAAAGCTCGGCGCTTATTTCCATCAAGTCCCACTTTACCGTGCCAGAAATTCCGACGTGGCCTTGAGCGAAGCAAAACGCGCCCGTAAAAAACAAAAAAACCGCCAGGAAAATTCCTCTCCCGAAAAGTCTCCCCATACTGAATCCTCCCGTCATTCGATTATCGGCACGTTTAGGGTTCTTCCTATGGACAGAGTTTGATTTATTTCCATATTGTTGGCCAGCGCAAGCTCCTGAAGGCTTACGCCGTAGCGCCGGGAAAGGGACCAGAGCGTTTCGCCCTCGGCCACGACGTGCGTTCCGTTGAAGGGGCGGGAAAGCGCCACCGGCTGTCGCGCGTAAGGCTCGGTCTCGGTAAGAACCGGGATGATGACGATCTCGCCTATGCTAAGGACGCGGCTTCGAATGCCGGGATTGTGCTGCTCGATCATGGCGAGCGAGATGCCGTAATGCCTTGAAAGCGCCGAAAGGGTGTCGCCGGGCTGTATCCTGTAGCTATGGTAGCGCAGCAGCGCGACATCGTTCCTTTCAAGAAGGGCCAGCACCGCATGGGCGTGGGAAGTCGGCACGACGATCTCGCGCGAGGGATCCGGCGGGGTGATTCCGTGCAGAAGCTCCAGGTTGAGGCGGCGCAGGACGTTGAGGCTGGCGCCGGTTTCGGCCGCGATAACGCCCAGGGAAACCGGCCTGCCGGGAGCGATCGCCGTCCAGGCCACGCCTTCCGGCCACCAATTGATCCCGTAGCGACGCGCGTTGGCCAGAACGTAGGCAGAGGCGACGATTCTGGGAACGAAATGCGTGGTTTCCTGGCTTAGCTCCCTTCGCCTGGCAAGCTCCCAGTAGTCGTTGGTTCCGGCCCTTTCAATCGCGCGCCGCAATCCGTTGTGCCCCATGTTGTACGCGGCGAAGGCCAGCGCCCAGCAGCCGAACATTTGGTAGTGCCCTTCAAGCTTGTTAAGCGCGCCTACCGTCGCCCGGCGGAAATCCCGGCGCTCGTCCATTATTTCCGTTACCCGCAGACCGAAAGGGTCTATGCTGTTCATCATGAACTGCCAAAGCCCGGTCGCGCCGGAACGGCTTACCGCCGTTCCTATGTACGCGGACTCGATAAAGGGCACGGCGACAAGCTCCGGCGGAAGCCCCTGCCGTTCTATTTCGGCCTTAACGAAGGGAATATAGGTATGGCCGTTCTGTATGATCGTGTGCAGCCAGGCTATTCCGCTGGGGTTCGTG
>WRAL01000127.1 GCA_009780285.1 Treponema sp. | reverse complement strand
TTGGCAATCTCGAGGAGCTTATCGCCTCGTCGCCCGTTCTAAAGGAACACGAGTTCATGCTGCGGGAAATCGCCGCGCGCAACAAGTACGTCCTTTCCGAAAAAGAGGAAGTCGCCGTCGCGCAGCTTAGGAACACCGGCTCCACCGCCTGGGGCGACATGAAGGACGCGCTCCTTGCGACCATGCGCGTTCCGGTCGTCGTCGGCGGCGCGGAAAAAACGCTGCCGCTTCCGGCGGTGCGAAACCTCGCCTACGACGCGGATCCGGCGACGCGCAAAAACGCCTACCTCGCCGAGATGAAATCCTACGAGACGGTGGACAAGGCCGTCGCCGCCGCGCTCAACGCGATAAAGGGCGAGGTTTGGACGATGGTAAAAATGCGCGGCTACGAGTCCCCGCTGCACATGACGCTGGAAAGCTCGCGCATGGAAAAAGGCACCCTCGAGGCGATGCTTTCGTCGATGCGGGATTTCCTGCCCTCGTTCCGCCGGTACTTCAGGAAAAAGGCCAAGATGCTCGGGCACAAAGGCGCGCTGCCTTTCTACGACGTTTTCGCGCCGGTGGGAAAAGTGACGATGACCTTTACCTACGAGCGGGCGATGGAATTCATCCTCGATCAGTTTTATTCCTATTCCAAGCGCCTGGGCGATTTCGCGAAGAAAGCCTTTGACAAAAACTGGATCGACGCGGAGGTTCGCGAGGGCAAGCGCGGCGGCGCCTTTTGCAGCAACCTGCACTGCATCGGCCAAAGCCGCGTGATGGCGAATTTCGACGGCTCCTTTTCCAATGTCCGCACCCTGGCGCACGAGCTTGGCCACGCCTACCACGGCGAATGCCTGCGCCACATGCCCTTCCTTAAAACCGAGTACACCATGCCCATCGCGGAAACGGCCTCCAACTTCTGCGAGGCGATCGTTACCGACGCGGCGATAAAAAAAGCCGCCGGCGCCGACGAAAAACGCGCGATCCTCGAGGCGGAGATAAGCGCCTCGATGCAGGTTGTGGTGGACATTTACTCGCGCTACCTTTTCGAGACGGCGGTTTTTGAAAAGAGGCAGGACGGCCCGCTTTCCGTGGCCGAGATCAACGGCCTTATGCTTCAGGCGCAGAAGGACGCGTACGGCGACGGCCTGGATCCCGAATGCCTGCACCCCTACATGTGGGCGAACAAGCCGCACTACTACTACGCCGGGCGCAATTTCTACAACTTCCCCTACGCCTACGGAATGCTTTTTTCCAGAGGGCTTTACGCGAAATACCTTCAGGAGGGCGAGGCCTTCCACGCCAAGTACGACGCGCTTCTTGCGGCCACCGGCAGCGCCTCGCTCGAGGCCATAGGGGACCTCGCCGGCATCGACGTTCGGGGGAAGGATTTTTGGACGGCATCGCTAAAGTTGGTGGACGAGAAGATCGGCGAGTTCTGCGCCTAGCCGGCGCGTAAAAGGAGGAAGGATGCGGGCGATCATGGAATCGGTTTTTTCGGCGGCCTATTTGGTCACGGTAATCTCGCTGGGGGTTTTGATCGTCCGACGCGCGGGGGGCGACAGGCAGCGTCGGCTTTTCGGCATTATGGCGCTGGTCCTCGGTTTCGGCGACGCCTTTCATCTTGTTCCGCGGATTTACGCGCTTTTGACGGACGGCCTTGAAAGCCATGCCGCCGCCCTGGGCTTTGGAACCCTGGTAACCTCGATCACGATGACGGCCTTTTACGCGCTGCTGTACGTGTTCTGGAAGGCGCGGCACGGGATCTCCGGCCGGCACGCCCTCGACACGACGATTTGCGTCCTTGTCGTCGCGCGGGTCGCGCTGTGCTTTATGCCGCAAAACCAATGGCTTAGCGCGGAGTCGCCCTTGGCATGGGGGATTTACCGCAACGTCCCCTTCGCGATTCTTGGCTCGCTGATGACGGTTTTTTGCTATCGAATTGCCAAGGAAAACGGCGACCGCGCCTTTCGCCATTTATGGCTTGCCATCGCGCTGAGCTTCGCCTTCTACATTCCGGTGGTCCTTTTCGCCGGCGCGTATCCCTGGGTCGGAACGTTGATGATCCCGAAAACCTGCGCCTACGTGTGGATCGTGTGGATGGGCTTTCGCGCGCATCCCCGCAATACCGGGCGGGCGGCCTGAGTTCCGGTTCCTAAACCCGGGCGGGGGAGCTTCTCCGTGATCTAATCACTCATCTCCACCTCGCCCGGCGGGATAATGGCTTTACAAAGCAAGGCCAGCAACCGCAAAATGTGCTGGAGTGAAACCGCACGAAGGGCGATAGCCCGACTGCGGTTTTGCGAAACCTAGCCGCCGCAAGGCGGCGTACAATTACCGTTTGTTATGTGCTGGTTTTTTGTTTCATTATACCCTTTAACATGAATTTTAAATTTATACTTTCGCTGCTTTTACTAATGTTATAAATATATCCATTTTGATGGTAATATAAAAAAACCATATTGTAGCAATAGATAAATATATCCTTTGAGCAATTCCAAAGAAAACAGGTGATTTAATATTCATTGAAACTATAAAAATTATGAAACTTATTATACACGAAATTGCAAATATCCATAAAGCAACGTCCGATTTTATTTTACTAGCTAAAACAAAAGTCGTGATGTTTATGGTAAGCATTGCTATAAACCCAAAAAATAAATGTATTTTCCCTGCTGTTGTTTCTGGTGTGTCGGAAATAGTAATATCAGCTATAAATGTCCCGAGTCCAATATATCCTACTGCAATAATAGCAAATAGAATACCAATAAATATATCGCTCTTTTGTATGGAACAAAAAGCAAGTAATATGTTAGCAATTGCCATTGCGAAAAATGCAATAACCATAATAAAGCCAAAATCTCCATTGGCATATTCACTGCAAGTATGATTATAGGGTGTAAAATCTGGCTTTAAAAAATGTAACGAAAAAACTGCCAAGAACCAAATTGCTATAAAAAAAAGAGTCGCAAACTTCAAATTTATACAATAATGTATCATGTATTTCTCCTGAAGATTGGTAATACCATCTTAAATTATTTTTGTTTATTTTGTCTACAACTATTTATTTATCTAATAGTTTCAAAAACTTTGGCATAACGTTCTGTATGCGAAACGCACATAACCTCCTTGCCCCGCACGTTACGCGCAACCTTTACCTTAAGTCTAGCGGAATTGAAGTTTCGTTTCAAGTGGTTGACGAATCTTGGCAGAAGGATGCCCGTAGAAGGCGAGGCGGGGGAAACTTTCCCGGCGATCTAATCGCTCATCTCCACCTCGCCCGGCGGGAACAGGTAGATGTCCGGCAGCTTCAGGCCGGGCCTCGACGAATTGGCCTGGAAGGGAGAGCTTACGGCGGCGGGAGCCTTGAAGAAATGGGCGATGGTCTCGTAGCCGGGATCCTGCACCTTCAGGGAATAGCTGAAGACCCGTTCCTCGTCGGCGGACTCGGCCTGGACGGGGGCCGGCCAGAAGGTGTAGGTGCCGGGGGTGTTGGCCACCAGCAGGCAGGGGTTCTGCCAGTTGTGGTTGCGCATGGGGACCAGCTTGCCGTCCTGCCAAAGCTCGACCTTGATGCCGGCAAGCGGGGCGAAAGTCTTTCCGTCGAAGACCCTTCCACTTATGGTCGGAATCTCGAAGTAAAGCCCGCAGGTGGTAGGGTCGGGCAGGGCCTCCTCGCCCGACGCCGGCCGCTGTTTGTTGCTGACCATGCGCAGACCCTTGAGGGCGATGGAGGCGACGTCGGCTTCGATTTGCTGTTTCCAACCCCAGTTGTGGTCCAGGTGGTTGATCCCCCGGCTGGAGATGACGTAGCGGGGCTCGATCCGGTTCAGGGTGTAGCAGACGGTGTCCATCCTGCACTGTTCCGAAAGGCACAGTTTCTCCGGATTACCCTGCTCGGCGATGGATCGTAAGAGTTTGTCCACCACGGCGAAAACAATAGCCTTCGATATGTTGTGCAGTTCCATACTCCCTCCTCCGGTCATGGGCGAAGCCAGCCCTCCGTATCATATAGTATATCACATAAACCGTCCGGAGTCTTTATTTGACGGCAAATATTTACGGAAGCGAAAACCCTGATGACATAGAGGCTCCGAACGAAGGTATCCATCGTCCGGGCATCGAAGGCGCCGGCCCCGGCGGAAAAGTACCTTCTCCGGTCGGCGACGAAAAGCCCGGTTTCGAAGGAAACCGGTTCCGGCAGGTCGATCACAAGGTCCTCGTCCCCCAGCGTAAGGCCGGCGGACCGCAGTTTGTCGGCAAGGGCCGCCTCGTGCAGGGATCGTTTGCCGATGTCTTTGAGCCCGGAATGCCGGGCCGCATCGTAGGGAATCTCGGCAACCTGGGAATACAGGGCGCCTTCCATGACGGCTTCCGCCAGCGGGCTTCCGGTCCGTTCCCGCAAAAGCGCAAAGAGCCCTGCATCGTCCAGCCCGTACAGTTCCTCTCCGGCGATCCGGCCGGCGGCAAGGGCCGACAGCAGTACCTTTTTGATCATCGAGGTGCAGGCCCGCACTTCCCGATGCCAGTAGACGGTCCGGTACATCAGGTACTTGGCGAACAGGATCGCCTCGACATTGGGGATGAGCCGGGAATCGATGTCCGTGCCCCGCTCCGGGTGGGGGCTTATCCGCGAAAGGATGAAATCCACGTCCTGCATGCCGTAGGGAACCCCGCAATAGGCCGCGTCCCGGCTCAGGTAATCCAGCTTGTCCGGATCCAGACAGCCGGAAAGGAGCTTTCTATAGAAGAGAAGTTCCGTTCCCGCCCCGGAAGCCGGAACGAAGTCCCTGTCGACGATGGCGGCGGTAAGCTCCGGGTCCGCGCCGCACCTGGAAATCAGCTTGGCAAGCGGTTGGGCCAGGACAAGCCGGCGGGTAAGCGCCTCGTGGCTTTCCAGCGGAAGTTCCTTTAGGGAATGGGCGTAGGGAAAGTGCCCGAGATCGTGCAAAAGGCAGGCGCAGAGAAAGGACATCGCCCCGGAAGCCCCCAGCCAGGCATCGGCCCCCCGTTCGGCCAGGTTCTGCAGGAGCCGCCGCCCCAGGTGGTACACGCCGACGGAATGCCCGGCCCGCATGTGCGTGGCCCCCGGATACAGCCGGTACACCGGCCCCAACTGCATAATCCGGTGCAGCCGCATAAACGGGGCGGCCAGGGTCAGGTCTGCAAGGGCCGGGGTCAGGTAAACGTGTCCCCACAGCGTATCCCGCAGCGGTTGGTTGAAGCCCTCGGTCAAAACGGCCCCTATCGATGTTCCCATGCGGGAATTATAGAACAAAAACCGCCCATGTTCTATACTTTGCGTATGGACACGGAGAAATCGAAGTCGAATCCGGA
>WRAL01000126.1 GCA_009780285.1 Treponema sp. | reverse complement strand
GAGGAGCGCGATGCGGCGCCCTTTGACGAGGCGGCGGCTTTGGCCGCGGTCGCGGCGGCCAAGGCGGCCATTAAAGCCTCGGCGAATTTGGCCTGCGGCTGTCCCGGCTCGAGGGCCCGGGCAATCGAACGCCGCGATGAGGCCGCTGGGGCCGTCGGCGCCGCTGGGGCCGTCGGCGCCGTTGGGGAAAGGGCCGCTTTGACCAGCGAGCTTAGGCAATGGCCGGCGCAGATAAAGCTCGTGCCGGTAAACGCGCCATATTTCAACGGCGCGCATCTATTGATCGCCGCGGACTGCGCCGCTTACGCCTATGCCGATTTTCACGGAAGATTCATGAAAAACAAGATCACTATCATAGGCTGCCCTAAGCTGGACGGCGGCGATTACGCCGAAAAGCTCGCCGAAATTATCGCGAGGAACGACCTCAAGTCGGTAACGGTGGTCAGGATGGAAGTCCCTTGCTGCAGCGGGATCGAGGCGGCGGCTATTTCGGCGCTGAGGAATTCCGGCAAATTCCTGCCCTGGCAAACCGTGACGCTGACCACCGACGGGAGGATCGCAGGGGACTGAGGCCGAGATCCGCAAATTTTTCCTTGACAACCCGGCGATCCCGGCGCATTATGGAAGGCAAGCAAACGCAAGCATAGCGATTGAAGGTCGCCGCCGCGCGGCTTTCAAAAAGGAGTCCCAGTGAGCTATTCGACAGACAAGATTAGGAACGTAGCCATCGCCGGACATGGCCAGACCGGCAAGACCACTCTGTTCGAGCGCCTGCTTTTTTCAGGCGGCGCCATAGCCAAGGCCGAGACCGTGGAATCCGGCAAGACCGTCGCGGATTCGAGCGCCGAGGAGATCGAAAGGAAAATCTCGATTTACGCGGCGGCCGGCCGGGTGGAGCGGGGCGGCGCGAAGATCAACCTTTTCGACGCGCCGGGATCCTCGGACTTCGCCGGCGAGGTGGTCCTGAGCCTGCGCGCCTGCGAGTTCGCCCTCGTCGCCGTGGACGGGCGCGCCGGGGCGCAGATAGAGACCGTAAAGCTCTGGCGCGCCCTTGACGCGGCGAAAAAGCCCAGGGGAATCTTCGTTACGAAGCTGGACGACGAGAAGGCCGACTTTGCGCGGGCGCTTGCCGACGCGAGGGAAAAGCTCAAGGCCGATCCGGTGCCAGTTACCCTGCCGATGTTCGCGGGCGGCGCCTTTTCCGGCGTGATCGACGCGCTGAGGGGAAAGGCCTACACGCTGGGCGGCGCCGGCCTCGAAAAGGAATGCGCGATCCCCGACGAGTACAAGGCCGCCGTCGACGAGGCGCGCGAGAAGCTCGTCGAGGCCGCAGCCGAGGGCGACGACGACTTAATGGAAAAATACCTGGAAAGCGGAACCCTTTCGCTGGAGGACATGGAAAAGGGCCTGGTTCGCGCCCTTGCGCTGGGCAAGTACGTCCCGGCCTTCGCCGGCGCCGCGCTCGCCAATTCCGGCCTTCTTCCCCTTTTAGACTTCGTAGCCGGCGCGGTGCCGAGGCCCTCCGACTCAAGCGAGATCGCGCTTGGCGCCGACGGCAAGGGAACCGAGGCTGCCTTCGATTCGGCGGCGCCCTTTTCCGGCCTTGTCATCAAGACCGTGAACGACCAGTTTTCGGGAAAGCTGTCATGGATCAAGGTCGTTACGGGCGAGCTTGCGCCGGACCTGGAAGCCTACAACGTTTCGAAGGGCAAAAAGGAGCGAGTGGGAAAAATCTACCTGATGCAGGGAAGAAAGATCGAGGAAACCGCGAAACTTTGCGCCGGCGACGTGGGCGCGATCGCCAAATCCGCCACGCTTGAAACGAACGACACCCTTGCCGCCGTCGATTCCTGCCCGCCTTTCGCGCCCCTGCGCCTGCCGGAGCCGGCGCATTCGGTGGCCGTGAACGCCGCGGCGAAAAAGGACGAGGACAAGCTCGGCCAGTTTCTCGTGCGCACGGCCGAGGAGGACAAGACCTTCAAGTATTTCTTTAACGGCGAGACCAAGGAGATGGTGATTTCCGGCATGGGCGAGCTTCAGGTGGGGATAATCCTCGACAGGCTGAAGACGGCGCAGAGGGTCGAGATCGAGACGCGGGTGCCGCGCGTGGCCTACCGCGAGACCATCACCAAAAAAGCCGAGGCCGAGTACACGCACAAAAAGCAGACCGGCGGCTCCGGCCAGTACGGCAAGGTAAAGCTGGAGATCGCCCCGCTGCCGCGCGGCGAGCGCTACCAGTTCGTCAACGCGATCTTCGGCGGCTCGATTCCCAAGAACTACATCCCGGGCGTGGAAAAGGGCGTGGTCGAGGCCATGATCCACGGCACCATGGCGAGCTATCCGGTGGTGGACGTGGAGGCGAAGGTCGTGGACGGCAAGTACCATCCCGTTGACTCCAACGAGCTTTCCTTCAAGCTGGCCGCGCGAAGCGCCTTCCGCGAGGCGATGAAGCTCGCAGGCCCGACCCTGCTCGAGCCTATCGCCAACCTTACCGTCTTCGTCGAGGAAAAATACCTTGGCGACGTGATGAGCGACCTTTCCGGCAAGCGCGGCAAGATTCAGGGCCAGGATTCCGCCGGCGGAATCGCCGAGATTCGCGCCGAGGTGCCCCAGGCCGAGCTTATGCGCTATTCGATAGACCTGCGCTCGATTACTTCCGGCACTGGCTCGTTTTCCGCGGCCTTCAGCCACTACGCGCCGATTTCCGGCCGCATAGCGGACGACGTGATCAAGGCGCGGGAAACCTTCAAGCTGCAGGAGGCCGACGAATAGGCGCGGGCTTTTGGGCTTGGGCGCCGCCGGCTTTTCCGGCGGTTCCCAAGCCCGAGGCTATAGCGTATAATTCCGTTAATGGAAACAAGCGCATACAAAAGGCCCACCTGGGACGAATATTTTATGGAAGTCTGCGACGCGATTTCCAAGCGCGCCACCTGCGATCGGGGCAGATCCGGCTGCGTGATAGCCAAGGACAACCGCATACTCGTTACCGGCTACGTCGGCGCGCCGGCTGGCCTTCCGCACTGCGACGAGGTCGGCCACCAGTTTAAAAAGATGCTTCACGAGGACGGCTCCATAACCACTCACTGCGTTCGCACCGTCCACGCCGAGCAAAACGCCATCTGCCAGGCCGCGAAAAAAGGCGTTCCCATAGACGGCGCTACCCTTTACTGCCGCATGACTCCCTGCCGAACCTGCGCCATGCTGATCATCAACTGCGGGATCGTCCGCGTCGTCTGCCAGCGCCGGTATCAGGATCCCTCCGATTCGGAGGCCATGCTTGCCGCCGCAGGGATCGCGCTTGAGTACGTCCACGACGAGACGCAGAAATACGACTAGCCGGCGCGTCGGCCTCGTGGCGCGCGAATTCTTCTTCGCTTAAAAACTGTGGGTCAAGTTTAGCATTCATTCGGGGTATGTTGATTTGATGCGCGACGAAAATATGCAACCGTTCTATAAACAATTCGCGATGACCGAATCGCGCGGCGTAATAAGAAGGCATGTAGCGTCGTAGCTCATTTCGCTTAGCGCCGGCGCGAAAGGGCCGGCGCCAGAATCACATGCCGCTCCTCGTCAAGAGCCGGAACGGGGCAGGGGAGGAGCCGCAGGCGGCCGGCCAGCGCGGGAACGCCGGCCTCCAACGCGGCCATTTCCGCCTTGGCCTTTTCCTTTCGGCCCTTGTAGGCGGCCAGCGTTCCGCCGCCGGAACAAAGGCGCGAAAGTTTTTTGTACAGGCGAGGATCCAGCGGGGCAAGCGCGCGAAAGACGACCATATCGAAACGGCCGGGAGCCGCTTCCTCCATCTGCGCCTCCTCGACCTGCGCGTTGCCAAGGCCAAGCTCGTCCAGGGCCTCGCGGAGAAAGGCCGCCCTGCGACCCTTGCGCTCGATAAGCGCGAGACGCGCCGCCGGCATCGCGATGGCGAGGGGAATGCCGGGAAGGCCGGCGCCGGATCCCACGTCGGCGATTCGCGCGGGGGATTCGCC
Organism: Treponema sp.; assembly: GCA_009780285.1. Classification (GTDB taxonomy): domain Bacteria; phylum Spirochaetota; class Spirochaetia; order Treponematales; family Breznakiellaceae; genus WQXQ01. Next base: position 1,372 of record WRAL01000126.1, on the reverse strand, counting down.
TGAGATTATTCCCAGGGGGCTAAGCGAGTCAAGGATATGGCGCAGGGCGAGCTCGCGCGCGCAGTCCGTTCCCACAAGGCCGAAAGCCGGGTTGCGCGCGAGGATCAGGCGGGCGTAACGGCAGAGCGCGCCGGCGATTTCCTCGAGGCGCGGCTCAAGAAGCGCGCGCGCGCCTTCGCTGTCCAGGCACAGCGCGCGCAGGCCCTGGGAAATATCTTCTTCGAGAAAGCCTTCGTTCAAGCTGCGAACTAAGGCCGTTTGCCGGAAAGCCGGCGCCTGAAAGCGGCAAGCTCCTCGCGCTCGACTTCCTTGAAATGGCGCGCGGTTTTAACCATAAGCTCGTCGGTGGCCGCCTCGTCGCAGACGATCGTCGCGCGGGGGTGCATCTGCAGGCAGGAAAGCGTCCACATGTGGCTCACGGCGCCCTCGACCACGGCCTTAAGCGCCCGCGCCTTGGAGCGGCCGAAAACCACCGCCACAACCTCGCGCGCGTCCATCACCGTGGCAACCCCGACGGTAAGCGCCCGTTTTGGAACAAGCGCCGCGTCCCCGCCGAAAAAGCGCGCATTGGCCTCGACGGTTTCCATGTTAAGCGCCTCGACGCGCGTCCTTGAAAGCAGCGAGGAGCCCGGCTCGTTGAAGGCGATGTGCCCGTCGCTTCCCATGCCGCCCAGAAACAGGTCTATGCCGCCTGCGTCGGCGATGTCCTTTTCGTACCGGGCGCACTCCGCGTCCAGGTCGGCGGCCATTCCGTCCGGTACGCGCGCGTGGACCGGGTTTATGTCAACGAGATCGAAAAGATTTTCCCGCATAAAGCGCCGGTAGCTCTGCGGATGATCGGCGCCCAGGCCGACGTACTCGTCCATGTTAAAGCTGCGCGCGTTGGCGAAGGAAAGATTTTCCTCGCGATGCAGGCGCGCAAGCTCGGCGTAGACCCGGCGCGGGCTGTCGCCGGTGGGAAGCCCCAAAACGAAGGGCCTGCCCGCGTCCTTCGCGCGCTCGCGCATGGCGTCGGCGATATGCCAGGCCGTCCAAAGGCTGGCCTCCTCGCTGTTTTCGTGAATCAAAAGCCTCATTCGTCCTCCAGATTACGCGGCGGCGCTTCCGCCCACGATTTTTCCGCCCACCATGACGATGCGCGCGTTGAAATTCTCGTCAAAAACCGTAATGTCGGCGCGCTTGCCGCGCGCCAGGGCGCCCTGCCCCGAATAGCCCATAATCTGCGCCGGGTTGAAGGAAGCCGCGCTCGTCGCGTCGGAAACGCTCATCCCGGCCTTTACCAGGTTGCGAAGGCCCCGGAGCATCGTCAGCGCCGAGCCGGTGATCACGTCGTCGGACTTTCTCCTGAAAAACCCGCAGCGGAAAACCTGCT
>WRAL01000125.1 GCA_009780285.1 Treponema sp. | reverse complement strand
AGTTCCTTGACCAGGGCGCCGTTCGCGCGCAGGTATTTTTCCCGTATGATCTCGGTAAGCTCGCGAAGCTCCTGAGAGTCGCCGGAGCAGTTCCGATAAACGCCCTTTTCCTCGGCCTCGTCCAAAAGCCCGTGGAAGGTGGCCCAGAAGTCCGAGGCGTGCGCGCGCGCCGGCAGCGTCCCGCCGAGGGCGCAGGCGCGCAGGTGGTGCGCGTACTCGTGGATCGCCGTGTACATAAGCGCGTTGTCCGCCGACTCCCCGGAAAAGTTGCGGTTATGGATGATTATCTCGCGGGAATCCGGCTTGTAAAGGCCGTTGACCTTTTTGCTGCTCTTGCCGGAAAACACGAGCGAGAAGTCCAGCGGCGCGTCCCGTATGGCTAGGAGATCCCGCTTCACCTGATCCTGGTTCATGCTTCCAGCCTACCCGAATTCGCCGATCTTTTCCAGCGCGAGCGCCGCCGCCGCGACGCAGGCCGTCTCCACGCGCATCGCCCGCCTTCCCATCGCAAGGCGGGCGAAGCCGGCGGCCTCCAGAAGCGCGCGCTCGCGATCCGACCAGCCGCGCTCCGGGCCTATGGCCACGAGCGCCGATCCTCCCGGCCGCGCGGGAAGGCCGGAAAATCCCCCTTGCGGCCTTTCGTTGTCGGCCGCGATCAAAAGACGGCCCTCGTCGGGCGCCGCCTCAAGGGCGCTCGCGCCCACTAGGGCGCGAAGCCATTCGTCGACGCTTTCGAAGGCGCGAAGCTCCGGCAGGGTGGCGTCGCGCGACTGGGACGCGCCCTCGATCAGGGCGGCCCTCGCTCCGCCGTCCTTGAAAAGGCCCGCGTCCCTGTAGCTTTTTTCGCCCAGGTCGGCGCCGAAGACGTCGATGGCCCGCGCGCCCATGCTGGAAAGGTCGCGCAGAACGCGGCGAAGCTGAATGGGGCGCGCGTGGCCCACGGCCAAGCGAAGCGCCGGGCGTTCCGGCGGCGGCGCCAGGGCGCAGGGGGAAAAGGCCAGGGAGCCGTCGGCGGCGATTTCTTCTATAGTAAAGGCCCCGGTTCCCAGGCCGATCACGCCGGCGTCGAAGCGCTCGCCCTTTTTCTTGCGAAGGATCCTCAGAATGTGGCGCGCCCTTTCGTCGCCGCGCGCGAGGGGCCGGCCAAGCTCGCCTTCCTCGAAAAGAATTACGTTCACCGGCCAACCATAGCGCGCCCGGGGAAAAAAAATCAGCGCCGGGGAAATCAATACGGAAAAACTCGAAGAATTTTTTGACCACGGAGGACACGGAGTTACACGGAGAAGAAGGAGAAGCGCCCGGCAAGGCAGAGCGCTTTGGCCTCGTGGATACCGTCGCCCGCTGCGCGGCTTCGCGCCGACTTGATCGGAGGGCCCATCGCGCATGAAAGCGTTCGCATGGATGCCCCGAGCAAATCAGAGCCGACATAATTGGATTGCCTCGCTTCGCTCGCATTGACGGCATTGATTCCGGGCTTTGGCTCGGGCCAAAATCGAATTCACCCAAATTTAACCTTTTGTTCACCGGAAATTCACGACGCGACGCTAGTCTTGTCTTGCAAGGTCGCGCCGGCTCCTTTTTGTCGGCCCGTTCAAATGGCATTGATCCTTACGAGGGAAAAGCGCATACTGCCCTATGGCGAAAAAACGCGTCCAGGGGCGCGGCCTGCATTGGAGGATTCGAATGAAATTTACGTGGCGCCGCGCCGGCGCAAGCATCGCGGCCCTTTCGCTGGCCCTTCTTTGCGCGCCGCTCTTTGCGCAGGCGCGGGACGAAGGCCCCCTGCGCCTAAGCCTGGCCGAGGCCGTCGACATAGCGATAGCGAACAATCTCGGCCTTGAGTCGGCGCGCATTAGCGCGTCCATGGCCCGCCGCGCCTCCGACCTTTCGTGGAACCAGTTCATCCCGTCCCTCGACCTTTCCGGCACCGCCAGCCGCCTCAACAACCCGCCGGCGATAAACATTCCCGGCACCGCGACGCCCCTGCCGGGCGCGAGAAGCCCGCAGTGGGCGATGACCGGCACGTTCTCGACGGCGCTGAACCTTAACGTCTCCATGTTCGAGGACATGCGCAGGCTCCGGCTGGAATACGAGCGCGGGCTCATCTCCTACGCGACGGCGACGGCCCAGCTCGAGCGGGACACCCGCAAGGCCTTTCACAACATCCTGTACCTGCAGGAAAACATAGCGCTCCTGCACGGCAGCTTCGAGAACGCCAGCAGGCAGGCGCAGATATCCCAGGCCAACTTCAACGCCGGCCTCGCGCCGGAGCTTACGCTCCTTCAGGCGCAGGTCGCGCGGGAGAACCTTCGGCCGATAATCGACCAGGCCGAGAGCGGCCTGCGGCTTTTGATCATGCAGTTCGCGGTTTTTCTCGGGCTGCCCTACGACACCGAGTTCGAGCTCGAGCCGGTTCCGACGGCGATGGCTCCCATGGAGCTTGACGCGGCGGCCCTTATCGCGCGGGCGGCGGCGGCCCAGCCCGGAGCGCAGGCGACGCGGCAGGACATTCTGGTGCTGGAAAGCCGTTTACGAGCCGGCCGGCTCAGGCTGTACACGCCGAGCCTCGCTCTCAACTGGAGCCTAAACTCGACCTACGCGGGCAATCGCTGGGAGGAAAATTCCTGGTTCGACGGCATCGCCGACAACGACAACTGGAATCGCGGCGGAAGCCTCAGCATAACGCTGGCCTTCAGGCTGAACGGGCTGCTGCCCTTCGGCTTGGAGCGCCAAGGCCTTGCAGCCCTGGCCGATCAGATCAGCCTGGCGCGCATTGGGCTCGCGCAGATGATTCGCGGGACGGAGATCGAGATTCACAATCTGGTTCTTACGCTGGAAAGGACGCGGCTGACGGCCGGGGCGCTGGCGCAGACCGCCGCGCTGGCGCAGAGATCCTTCGAGCTTACCGAGCAGGCGCACCGCGCGGGGCTGGCCGATCTTTTTCAGGTGCAGAACGCCGAGCAGTCGCTAAGGCAGGCGCAGGTGCAGCTTCACGAGCAGCACTACAACTATCTCAACGGCCTTATAGACCTTGAGTACGCGCTGGGGGTTCCTTTCGGGACCCTGATTCTTGGCGGCGATTTTAACGAGGGAAGCGATGATTAAACCCAATGGGGATTTAATCATCGCTTCTTAACCGTACCTGCGCAACCTTGGCGAGCAGGTACAAAGGGAACCGCTGAATTCCTTATTAAATCAGCGGTTCCCTAAGGATAAGGAGCGAACGAATGAAGAAAACAACGTTTTTGCCTGCGGCCTGCGCGCTGCTCGCGGGGCTTTTGCTTGCCGCCTGCAATCGCGGCGCCGGGGAAGGCGACGGGGCGCAGGCCGCGCCGTCGGCGCCGGTCTTCGCCGTGAACACGACGCTCGCCGAGCGCGGCCCCATACAGGACTTTATCGGCCTTTCCGGCGACGTGATCGCCAGCGCGGCGGTCGACGCCTTCGCCGAGGCCGCCGGCCGGGTGGAGCAGGTCTTCGTTACGATAGGCCAGCAGGTAAGCCGGGGCCAGGCCATCGCCGTCGTGGATCCCTCGCGGCCGGGCATGACCTTCCAGCCGCACACGGTAACGGCCCCGGTGGCCGGAACCATCGTGGCGCTGCCGGCCCAGGTCGGCATGACGATAAGCCAGGCCGTGCCGCTGGCGCGCATAGCCAGCGGCGGCGCCCTTGAGATCAGGCTTTTCGTCGCCGAGCGCTTCATCTCGAGGATGGCGCCGGGGCTTCCGGCGGAGATAACGCTGGCCGCCTGGCCCGGCGAGGTCTTCCACGGCCGGATCGTCGAGCTTTCCCCCACCCTCGACCCGATCTCCCGCACGATGGAAATCCGCGTGGGCGTGGAGAATCACGGCGGAAGGCTGCGCGCCGGCATGTTCGCCACGGCGCGCCTTATCACCGAGCGAAAGGAAAACGTCGTCAAGATTCCCTCGACGGCGATGATAACGCGCTTCGGCGGGCAGTACGTCTACGTCGTCGAGGCCGACGCCCAAAGCCCCGGGGATTTCGTCGCGCGGCGGCGGAGCATCGTGCCCGGCATAATGGTGGACGGAATGCTCGAGGTGCAAAGCGGGCTCGCGCCGGACGAGGAGGTCGTCGCGCGCGGGCAGAGTCTTCTGGAGGACGGCGCGCGGGTGAACGTAATCGAAAGGCTTGCGCCCATAGGCTCAGGCGCGGCGCTTTAGCGGCGTCGCAAGGAAAGGAACATGCTTGTAAAAACAATCGTTTCGCGGCCGACCACGGTCTTTATAATCTTCGCGCTTCTTATCGGCCTTGGGATTTTTTCCGCGTCGAATCTGGCCGTGGATCTTTTCCCGGAAATCGAGCCGCCGTTTTTGGTCGTCATCACGTCCTATTCCGGCGCCGGGCCGGAGGAAGTGGAGCGGACGGTGACCCGCCCGCTTGAGGCCGCGCTTTCCGGCCTGTCGAACCTGGAAAACATGACCTCCTCGTCGGGCATAGGCTTCAGCTCGATCTTCCTGGAATTTACCTTCGGGACGGACATCTCCGACGCGTCGCTTTCCATCCGCGACGTGCTGGAGCGAATCAGGCGGTTCATGCCCGCCGGGGTGGACACGCCGACGATCTTCAGCTTCGACCCGGCGATGATGCCCATCATGGGGCTTATGGTAACCGGAAACCGCAGCTCCGAGGAGCTGCGCGAGCTTAGCGAGAACATCATAGTCCCTCGCATCGAGCAGATTCCCGGCATCGCCACCGCGTCCGTGGACGGCGGCAGGCAGCGCATCATCCGCGTGGAGATTCCGCAGAACAGGCTTGAGGCCTACGGCCTTACCGTGACGGAAATCCAGCAAATGATAGCGATACAGAACATGCAGACCAACGTCGGGACGATCACCGAGGGCGGCCTTTCCTACATCCTTACGGCGATGGGCGAGTTCAACTCGCTGGACGAGCTTCGCAACACGGTGATCTCGTTTCGCGGCGGCGGGATCGTGGGCAGCCAGTTTGAGGCTCCGCGACGGGTTTTCCTTCGCGACATCGCCGACGTCTACGAAAGCTTCCGCGACGAGACGAACGTGGTCTTCGTAAACGGCCAGCCGGCGGTTATCCTCAACGTGCAAAGGCAGGGCGGCGCGAACTCCGTGCAGGCGGCGAACGAGCTTCGCGCCAGGCTCGAGCGCATAGAGCGGGAGCTTCCGCAAGACGTTCGCATAACCGAGCTTTTCAACAACACCGACATCATCGAGAACTCGCTGTCGCAGGTGACGAACACCGCCGTCTCCGGCGCGATCCTCGCGATGGTGTTTCTGTTTATATTCCTGCGCTCCTTCAAGTCCACCTTTATCATCGGCCTGAGCATTCCCATTTCCGTTCTGATCACCTTCATGCTGATGTACTTCGCCGGCCTTACGCT
>WRAL01000124.1 GCA_009780285.1 Treponema sp. | reverse complement strand
TGCGATCCATAAATTCGCACACGTTCATTTCCCGGATCCAACGCGAAAGGTTTTCGACCCGCGCGGACACGGACTTGATTCCCCGGCCTCGGTATTTTTCCTCGCTGTAGCGCAAAAGCCCGTCCATTTTCGACAGATCGGCGGAAAAAAGCAAGGTGCCGTGGTAAAGGGCGCGGTCGCCGACGCAGGCATGGGCGCAGCCGGAAACTTTTTTGCCCTCCACCAGAATGTCGTTGCGCCCGGACAGCTCGGCCTTTACGCCCATCGTCGCCAGCGCCTCAATCGCCGGCCTTGCGAAAGGCGCGAAGTCCATCTCGTGGCTTCCCTCGAAGGTAAACATGTAAGTAAAATTCACGTTGCCCAGATCGTGAAAAACCGCTCCCCCGCCGGTGATACGCCTTACGATCGCGACGCCTCGCTCGGCGGCAAGGGCCGTGTCGACCTCGGCTTCCAGATCCTGGTTTTTTCCGATGATCACCGAAGGCCCGTTTCGCCAGAGCATCCCGATCGTTTCCCTGCGCGTCGTAAGCAGGTATTCCTCGGCGGCCAGGTTCCAGGCAGGATCCACGCGATCGTTGTCAATCCATAACATCGTAAAAATCCTTTGCAAGTTTGCTGAATCGCGCGATCTTTTCGTCAAGCGGCGCGTCCATGGACATAAAGCCTGCGGCCATGTTTTCCGTGGCGGCAAGCTCGTGGCCGATCAGCGTCCAAGTTGTGTCGTAAAGGTTGGCGAAAACCGGATCGCGCATGGCGACGCAGACAAAGCTTTGATCCGGCGAGTTAATGTCCTCGCCGCTGATCTGCAGCATTTCATGCTTTTCGCAAAGCGCGCGCAGGCGCGCAAGCTGTTCCATGCTGTTGCGCGAGGGCATATAGGAAATGGCGCGAAAACCCATCTCATGCAAAATCGCGACAAGCTCGTCAAGATACTCGTCCTCAAACCTTTGCGCCTTTTTGTCGCCCGTAACGGACTTGACAACGTCGCCGAGATAGGGGTACGTGGCGATTATTCCGTTGTCGCGCGCGAAGCGCAGGCCTTCCTCGATGTCCGGGCATTCGTCCCTGCCGGCCGGAATGTAATCCTTGAATTCCTTTTTTAATTCGGCAAGGCGCGCGTAATTTCCGCCTGAGCGGGCGAACAAGATATGCCTTTCCGTTACGGAGCCGCCGGCGTGGCTCATGGACAGAGGCAGAACTTCCCGCTCGTAGTCAATGCCCATGCGAGCGCAGATCGCGCGGTTGCGCTCGCCCCTGGCCGCGCGAAGGGGCTTGAGAAAGGCCTCCGCCGCGTCGAACCTATGGCGAGGAACGCCGTGAAAGGTCAAATACGTTAGGTCGGCCTGATCCGGGTGATTGGTGCGCCGCCTTCCTATGCCGGAGTTCGCGTGGTAAAGGCGCATCTCAAAGCCTACGGTCGCGGGCAGCGCAAGGCGCGCCGCCTCGCCCAAAAATTCAGGCGCTCCCGAAATCGAGTCGTGATCGATTATGCCGGCGGCGCAAAGCCCGGCTTCCTTCGCCCTTCGGACGGCCTGAGCCGGCGAATAGGGCGAAAAGGAATAGGTCGTGTGGATGTGGTTGTTAACGTCCTTGCGCAAGCGGCGCCCCCCGTTAGCCTTTTACCACCTGAACATGTTATTGTCAACCCACTCGTCGGTTAGCCGCATCCACCTGCGATCGCCCCTGGTGTAGTAGAAGCCCTTCCACTCAATGTTGGGAACTCTGTCCAGCCGCACGATCGCGACGTTGAAGTCGCCGTCGCTTGAATCGTAGATCCCGATATAGGAGAATCCCCGATCCCAAAACCACTGGAAGGACGCGGTGGGGCGGCGGCTGACGTGCCAGGCGGCGTCGTTGAAGACGTTGTCCGGCATGTACAGAAGGCCGAACTCACTCTCAAGGCCGTCAAGCACGCCGTCAATGGTCGCGCTGAGAATCAGGCGGAAGCTGCTTCCGGGCACGGTGTAGACCGTGTGGTCTTGAGCCTGCGCCCCTACGACGACGATCGCGCCAAAAAGCAGCGCGATTGGGATACGCTTGAACATACTCTCTCCTCGGCCCGTTTTTCGGCGCCTTTCGACGTTCACGGGCCATAAAGAAAGTACGGCTGCGAGCGGGGAAAGTAAAGCTCCGGAGCGCGTTTTGTTACTATAAATCGGCGTTTATAAACCCTAGCCGGCAGTCTCGTTGAGGATCGCCAGAGTGCGCGCCGCGCATTTGTCCCAGGAAAACTCCGCGGCGCGCTCTATTCCCAGGCGGGCGCACTCGTCGCGGCGCTCCCGGTCGCAGGCCAGCGTTACCATGCGGTCGGCCATGTCGCGCGGATCCAGGGGATCGAAGTACAGCGCCGCGTGGCCAGTGGTCTCCGGCAGGGACGCGGCGCGCGCGCAGGCCACCGGAATCCCGCAGGCCATCGCCTCCAGCGCCGCCATGCCGAAGCCCTCGTACATCGACGGCACGACCGAAAAATCCGCGCCGGAATACAGTTCCGGAAGGGTCTTGACCGGGAAGTGGCCGGTGAAAAAAATGTCGGACTTGTGCTTCGCGCGGGCGGCGGCGGCCTTTACCTTTTCCGCGCCGAAACTGTCGCTGCCGGCAAGCACGAGCCTGTGGGGAAAGCCGGTGCGATCCTTGAAAATATCGAAGGCGCGGATCAGGCCGGCATGGTTTTTCACTGGATGCTCCACGCGCGAGACGTAAAGGATGTAGGGCCTTTTAAAGCTGAAAGGCTGAAGGAGAATCTCGGCGCCTTCCTCGTGGGCGCGCGGAAAAAAGGCCGCGTGATCCACGCCGTTGGGGACCACCTCCACGCGAATGTCCCTCACGCCGGCAAGCTCGACAAGCTCCTTTTTTACCCATTCGCTTACGGCGATGATCCGGTCCATCTTGCGAAGCGAGTTCGGCATGATGGGCCTGAGGATCACCCCGAGGTGCGCCCTCGTGCGCCTGGTGCCCCAGTACGCGGCCATGTCGTGCGCCACGCCGACGGTGGGGCAGGGTGAGGTAAGCGGCGGCTGCCTCTGCGCCGCGGGAAAAAAGCACGCGTTGTAGCCGCGCTCGCGGGCGAAGCGCGGGTACCGGCAAATATGCCAAAAAGCGTTGGCCGACCTGCCGCTCATCGAGCAGCGCGGTATAAAGTCGAGATCGGGCGCGTCCTCGCTGAAGGCGTAGCGGTCGTATCCCCAGCCGAACAGCTCAAAGCGGGCGCCCGACGGCGGGATCCGCCTGAGCAGCTGCGACAGGTAGGCTCCGACTCCGGACTTTCCCCCGTCGCAGGCAAAGGTATCCACCCCAATTTTCATCTGTCCTCCGGGCTTCCGTGGGAAGCCGCTTTCGCATTGTAGCGCCGAGGGCGGAAGAGGGACAAGCCGGGGCCAACGCGGCCTTTTGATCTAAGGCCTTTGATCTGGAGCCTCCTGCGCTTCGCCGCGCGCGGGACCTCGGGCATGTCGCTGCGCTCCGCCGACCTCGGGCTGGGTAACCATGCGTGGAGTTTTGCCAAGCAAAACTCCGAGGCCAATGCGTCGCAGGCGCATTGGCCCGCCCTCGGCGCCCGCGCTCGGCGGAGCGCAGGGCATTCGCGATGGGATCTTTTGAAGGAAAGGCCGCTCTTCGTAGGAAAAAGCGCTGTTCAAGGCGCTCATGCGCCTTGAACAGCGCTTTTAGGTTGTCAGGCTTGGATACGGGCCTGACGCCAGGCCTCAGTCACCATTGCGCGCCCGCCCTTGCGTGAACCCTTAGAATTTATACCCAAAACTAATATTTACCCTTAACCATTCGCCAACCGCGCCAGCAAAATAATGACCATCGGAATTGTTTCGATATAATAAAAAACGATTAGTAATATTTGGCATTATAACCCATTTATTATTTTGATCGGCGTTTGTTCTCCAGCCAATAGTGGGTGAAAGTGTGATTGAATACCCTGCGCTATTATTTACAAGTGATAGCGGAATAAATCCCCATATTCCAGTACCCAATCCTAAATAGAAAATATTTGAACGCGGATACCAACGCCCTTTTATTTCCGCATAAGGTGTAAGCACAGGGTCAATGCCTATGTCCAGCGCTAATGAAAACATTTCATTAAACAAACGTTCATATTCAAGACTTAATCCAAACAAAAAATGCGGAGACAAGAAGCCAATACCAAAACCTATTCCAACTGGAGAAGCGCTAATGCCTCCATAAATTATATTTTTCTCTAGTTCTTCACCGTTAACATTAATTGTTGAAAATATAAACAGCAAAACAATGCATATTTTCTTCATATTTGCCTCTGAAAATAAATATTCCGAAAACCATAAGTTTGTATTTCGTCTGCCTGGCGTATAAACGCCTTGTCCGGATCGGACAAGGTCGGGGCGTACCTTGTTACCCACTTTCCGCCATTTAACCTGCCGTTTTTCATGTTTGCTATTATTCCCATAAATTAGTTGCTCAGCAATTCATCCGTTATTGTAAACCGATACAAGGCGATAAAGGTCTCATAATAGGTAAAGGGAAGTTCCTCATATCCCATGAATTCAAAATATTCCATATCCTTGTCTTCAGTATTTATTTCTTTTATTATTCTTCCTGTGATCCCGCTGCAAATAATAATATTGACCCTCCCTTCATTTGGGTTGTAATGGTCTTGCTTCTCTGCGCGCATTGAGCGAACAGAAAAAGGTTCAGCTTCACTTTTTTTATGTACTCCTATGCCTCTATCAAATTTGCTGGGATCGCTTTTGAAAGAAACGAGCAAATCAGAAGAGGATTCATTGGCCACCGTTATTTCAGTATAAACGAATGGCTGCTCCTGTCGATCCTCAGGCTCAGGGCAAGCGGATAAATTTACGCACAGCACGAGCAAAAAGAAAACCATTGTCTTAGCGTAGATGCCGCCGTTTTTATATTTGACCGTATTCCTCCCAAATTAATTTTGCAGCAATTCATCCGTAATTTTGAACTGATACAATGCTGTATTCTTATTGTACCCCATGAATTCAAAAATAGACTTGTTCCCTTTAGCATCCATCTCTTTTATTATTTCTCCCGTTTTCCCCGCAACCAATGTATACATAATAATATCGATTGCGCCTGTATTGATCATATAAGGATCTTGACCAGGAGACCCCCAAAAACTAAAAAACTCAGCCGATTCCCCTTGATTTATGTCAATAATCCTCATGAACTGGCTAGTTTCAGTCAGGGGAATAGATGCAAAAACAATACGTAAATCATGAGATGATTCATTGATCACTATTGCCTCAGTGCGAATGGAAGGCGGCAGGCAAGCGGATAAATTTACGCACAGCGCGAGCAAAAAGAAAACCATTGTCTTAGCGTAGATGCCGTCGTTTTTCATGTTTTCTATTATCCCCCCAAATTAATTTTGCAGCAATTCATC
>WRAL01000123.1 GCA_009780285.1 Treponema sp. | reverse complement strand
CGTCCGGCACGCGCGTGGACGAATAGGGAACGCCCTCGTCCTCTATGCCCCGGATCACGGCGCGGACGCCGGCCTCGGTCGAGCCGTACATCGACCCCCAGATCACGGCCACGCGCTTTTCCGCCGGCCCCTTCGCGTAGGAAGCGAAGCGCGCGTAGCGCTCTATGACCCTGCGCGGGTCGCGGCGCCAGACGATTCCGTGGCTCGGGGCGATGGCCTTTATGTCGAGGCTTTCAAGCCGGCGCGCGGCCTTTTCCACGAACATGGAATAGGACGCTATGATGTTGGAAAAATAGCGCAGGCTTTCGCCCTCGAAAAAGGCGTGCTCGTCCTCGTCGAACTCGTCGTCGAAGAGCCTGCCGCCCAGCGCGCCGAAGGAGCCGAAGGCGTCGCAGGAAAAAAGCGTTCCCGTGGCCTGATCCCAGGTCATCATCGTTTCGGGCCAGTGGAGATTCGGCGTCTCGAAAAACTTCAGCGTCCGGCCCGCGCCAAGGTCAAGCTCGTCCCCGTCCTTGACCTGGATAAGGCCATCGTTGAATTTATAGAAGCTGTTGATCAGGGCGCAGCCCTTCGCGGTGGACACGATTTTCGCCGCCGGGTAAAGGGCGTGGAATTCGCCGAGCCAGCCGGAATGGTTGGGCTCCAGGTGGTTAAGGATAAGGTAATCGACGTCCGAAAATTTAAGCCCTATGGAGGCCAGGCCCAGGTCGAAGTGATCGGGAGCGCTCGCCTGGTCGCGGAAAAGATCGATCAGGGCGAGCTTTTCCCCCCTGATCGCGTAGGCGTTGACGGAATAGCCGTCCGGTATGGGCCATATGCCCTCGAACAGGCCGCCTCGCGGGTCGTCGGCGCTTAGGCAGTGAATGCCGGCTCCGAGAAGTTTCGCTTCCATCTTGTATCCCCGGAACCTTATCTTTTGAGAACGGTAACTACCCGCTCAAGCACTTTCTTGCGATCAAGCGGCTTGACTATGTAGCTCTTCGCTCCCATAAGAAGGCATTTTTTTACCACGTCTTCCTTGCCCAGGGCGCTTATCATGATCACGCTGGCGCCCCTGTCGAATTCAAGGATTTTTTCCAGAGCGGTAACCCCGTCCATGACCGGCATGGTTATATCCATCGTTACAAGATCCACGTGCGGGTGCATTTCCTTGTATTTTTCAAGCCCCTGAGCCCCGTCCGCGCAGGTCGCGACGACTTCAAAGCCCTCGGAAGAAAAGATTTGGCTTAGCTGCTTCGAAATAAACATGGAATCGTCCACCACGACGATTCTGAAGGGAGTGCCGTCGAGCTTTATGCCTTCGGCCGTTTTCTCGTTAATGCTGCTTGGCAGATCGCCTTTTGCTATCATGCAGATACTCCTCCTCGTCTTATAGTACAATGATATGGGATGAGCAACAATAAGTCAAGGGGAAAAGACGATTACGACGAACATTGAAAAGCCCTTCATGCTGGCTCCTATGGCCGAGCTTGGGCACAGGGCGCTGCGGGAGCTTATCGAGGGCTTCGGCGGCTGCGACGAGTATTTTTCGGAGATGATAAGCGCCGGCGCCTTTCTCGACGGCGGGCCTTTCGAAAAATGGTACGCCGAGACCGGCCCGCGCCCGGAAAAGCTGGTTTTTCAGGTGGTCGGCAGCGACGAGGAAACGATCGCGCGGGCCGCCGGGGAACTGGGCCGGCTTGACTGCGCCGGGATAGACATAAACATGGGCTGCTGCGCGCCCTTGATCCGCAAGGCCGGCGCTGGCATAGCCTGGATGGCCTCGGCGGATCGCGCCGGCCGGCTTGTCGGGGCGGCGCGGCGCGCGACGGGACGCCGCCTTAGCGTGAAGCTGCGCATAGGCTTCGACGAGGACTTCGAGCGCCTTGCCGGCTTTTGCCTTCGCCTGCAGGAGGAGGGCGCGGAGCTGATCACGCTGCACCCCAGGCTGGCCGACGAAAAGCTCAAGCGGCGCGCCAGGTGGGAATACGTAGGGGCCTTGCGCGCGGCCCTGCGCATTCCGGTGGCGGGAAACGGCGACGTCCAAAGCGCCGAGGATCTTGCGGCGCGGGCTGCCGGCCCCTGCGACGCGGTGATGTCCGGCCGCGGCGCGGTTCGCCGGCCGTGGATTTTCGCGCAGGCGCGGGCGAAGGGAGGCGCGGCCTATCCGGAACCGAGCGCGGCTGAAATCGAGGAAACGGGGCTTCGCTTTCTGGAACTGCTTTCGCGCTGGCAGCCGCGGGAGTTTCACGCTTCGAGGGCGCGCCGTTTTTTCGGCTTTTTCTGCGACAACCTGAAATGGGGAACCCACGTCAAAAACCTTCTCGCCCGCCAGGAAAGCCTTGCCGGCATGGAAAGGGCCTGGCGCGCGCACTTCGCGGGCGTCGAGGGCGAGGCCTAAAATTCCGTCCACAGCCATCCGCCGGTTCCGGCGCGAAGAAGGCCCTCGGCGCTGGCCCAGACGCCGGCTTCCTCCCCCAGGCTAAAAGCCGGCGAGCCTTCGAAGACGGCCGGCGGCGCGAAGGGGGAGGCGGCTACCCAAGGGCCTTTGCCCAAGGGAAGCTCCGTTGGAACGGACGCGGCCGGTACAAGGCGGCGGCGGTCGAAGCCAGCTTGGACGGTCCTTTCCGCTATGCTCTGCCAGTTTGCAAGCCAAGGGTCGGCGCGGACGCGCTCGTTCAGCGCCGGGTCGTCAAAAAGGCGGCGGAAACGAGGCCAGCTGAAGTTCCAGGGCAGGCGAAGGTCGGCGCTCGCGCCTGACGGCACGTTCGCGCCTGCGGCTTGGGCAAGCTCCATGAAGAACGCCGCCTCCACGCCGCCCTGCCAGGTAAGGACAAGAGCGCCCTCCGCAAAGTCGAAGGGGAAAATCGCGCCGGCCGGCCTGAAGATTCCCGGCGCTATGCCAAGCTCCGGCCAATAGGGGCGAGCGAAAACCGGGCTTGCCATCATCCCGGGCGGGGCGATTTCAAGAGCGCCGCCGGGGGCAAGAAAGGCGCGCCTTCTCTGTCCGTCGGAATCGAACCATTCGATCTGCCAGCTTGGAGGGCCCAAAACCTCAAGCCAGCCATCCGGCGCCTCAGGGAGGCGCAGCGCGCGCTTTGGGTCCTCGGAAAAAAGGGAGCAGGAGGCGAAAAAGAGCCAGGGGAGCGCGGCGAGCGCCAAAACCAATGTCCTCATGCCTTATACATGGCGCAAAAGAGCGAAATGCTTGGTTCCCGATGGAAAGTTTTTGGTTTTTCGTCCTTTTCGCGCGATCCCCTGTTTTCGCCGAATGATCCTTGCGCGCGGCGCGTTCCCGCGCTACAATTAGGGCATGGCGGAGCGTTGTTAAAAATAGAGGCCCCCGACCGGCGCTGGACCTACGCCGACTACAAGGACTGGGAATTAAAGCCCGGCGAGCGCTACGAGATTATAGACGGCGTGGCCTACGCGATGTCCGCGCCGAATCTTTTTCACCAGTCCATGCTTATGGAACTGGCAAAGCAGATCGCGGTATTCCTTACCGGCAAGCCTTGCAAGGTTTTTCCCGCCCCTTCGACCTGCGGCTTTTCTACGAAGAGGACGAAAGCGACGGCACGGTGGTACAGCCTGACATCTCGGTGATATGCGACCGGAAAAAGATGGGCAAGGAAGGCTGCCGAGGGGCGCCGGACTTCGTGATCGAGATATGTCGCCGTCGAACACGGCCGTTGAAATGTACAGAAAGCTCCACCTGTACCGCGAAGCCGGCGTTCGCGAATACTGGCTCGTGGCGGCGAGCACAAAACCGTAACGGCCCATATTTTCGACGGCGAATCGACGATCATCCGCAAGTACGAGGAAAAGGACATGGCCCCCGTCGCCACGCTGGAAGGGCTGGCCCTGGAGCTGCGCCGGTTTTCGCCGAGTAATCCACGGAAATCAATTTTCGCAAATCACCGAGGAGTCGGCGTTAATGCTCGCTCTTCCTCCGTGTAACTCCGTGTACTCCGTGGTTGGTCAATCTGCCGTAGGCAGATTGACTCGGAGTTTTGGCGTTGCCAAAACTCCAGGGGTGGGTGAATGAAGAGTCAGTCACGGAGTCACACGGAGTTTCGATCCGCGCGTTCATCTACGGTTTCCACGGAGCGGCGCGCTCATGCCCCTTCTTCCTCCGTGTAACTCCGTGCCCTCCGTGGTTGGTCAATCTGCCTACGGCAGATTGACTCGGAGTTTTGGCGTTGCCAAAACTCCAGGAGTGGGTGAATGAAGAATCAGCCACGGAGTTACACGGAGGACACGGAGGACACGGAGTACACGGAGTTTTATCCGTGGTCACCCTAAGGTAAAACTGAAAATTGCTGGCGCGGTTTCGTCGCGCTACGCTTCCCGCGAAAAAAGCGCTATAATCGAAGGGCGCTGGAAGAAGCGCCAAAGGAGCCAGCCGTGGAAAAATACCGAATCCGTCTCGCCGCGTTTGAGCGCGGGATTGAAGGCGCGCCCAAGCGCGGGCCGCTGATGGAATTTCACATCGACGCGGAGGCGCGAAGGGAATGCGCGCTGGAGGGCGGGCTTTTTTCGCTGACCGGCAACGTCGTTCTGGCCGACATGCGAAAGACCCGCGCGCTGGCCGCCACGCTCAACGAAAGGCGAAAGCCCGGCGCGCCCTTCGTTCGCGCCGGCGAGCTTTACGCGATGGGCCTTATCGACGAGATTTTGCACTACCTGGTCGCGCTGTACCGCCGGCAAACGCGGCCGCGCGCCTTCGACGAATGCCTCGCGCGGCTGGACGGCGCTCTGGGAGCCTCAGGCGCGGCCGGGCTTCTGGGCGAATTTTCCCGGCAGTTTCCGCCAAGGCCGGTGTATTCCGGCGAAAAAAGCGTGGAGGAATATCTTCGCGGCAGCGACTCAGGCGAATCCTGCCGCGCGCTGGCGCTCGAGGAGCTTATGCTGCTCGCGCTGGCCAACCTCAACCCAGCCTTCGCGCCCTTCAGGTTTCTTTTTGACGACGCTCGCCTTGCCCAGGGCACGCCTTACTCGGCGGCCATCGAGGAGATAAAGGCGCACTTCAAGGATCTGCCGGCCTTCGGCCCTGAGGGCGAAAGCCTTTGGGACATGCTGCGCGCTCCGGCGCTCGCTTCCGGCACCCTGGCCGGTCAGCTTGAGTTCATGCGCCGACGCTGGGGGCTTTTGATCGAGGGCTTCGCTCCCCGGCTTTTAATGGGCGAGGACGTGATCCGCGAGGAGGAAAAGCCCGATTTCGGCGGCGGGCCGGGGCCTTCCGTCCCGCTGAGCTTCTCAGGCCTTGACGAATACGAGCGCTTCAGCCAGGACCTGGACTGGATGCCGCGCGTCGTTCTTATGGCGAAAAGCGCGCTCGTTTGGCTTTTCCAGCTTTCGCGCAAGCACGGCCGGGAAATCTCGCGCCTGGATCAGGTGCCGGAGGAGGAGCTTGACGAGCTTG
>WRAL01000122.1 GCA_009780285.1 Treponema sp. | reverse complement strand
TTCCTACGCGCTTTTGGGCGGGATCATACCGCTGTCGATTGGAGTGGGGCTTTTGATCTACCATTGCATCAAACGCGCCGACAGGGCAAAATGAGTCATGAAGAGGACTACAGCGACGCGCTTGTCGTCGAGCAGATTTTGTCCGGGCAGAAGGACATGTTCAGGCTCCTGCTCCGAAGGTACGAGCGCCAGGTTCACGGCATGGGAATGAGTTTTTTTCGCAACGACGACGACGCGAGGGATTTTTCGCAGGAAGTTTTTTTGAAAGTGTACAAGAACCTTTCCGGCTTCGAGGGGCGCGCGCGCTTTTCCACCTGGCTTTACAAAATCGCCTACAACACGGCGCTGAACGCGGCAAGCCGCCGCAAGGAATATTCAAGCCTTGCCGAGGGCCCGAGCGAGATCGAGGCCGGCGAGTCGCAGGCGCCGGATCGCATTCTTCTGCGCAAGGCGGCGAAGGAGGCCGTCCTTGAATCGATTCGGGATCTTCCGGAGCGGTTCCGGCTCTGCGTCGATCTGTTTTTTTTCTATGAAAGATCGTATATTGAGATTGAGGCGATTACTGGGATTCCGGTAAACACGATCAAGTCGCACGTTTTTCGCGCTAAGAAAATTCTGCGGGAAAAGCTGAGCGAAATCGCCGACGGAGGGAATTTATGAAATGCAGAAAAATTATTGACATAATCTACGAGATGGACGACGCGCCGTTTTTGGATCGCGCCCTCGCCGCCGCGCATCTTCTGTTTTGCGAAAGCTGCTCGGCTGAAGCGCGAAGGCTGCGCGAAGGCATGGATGCGATGGGCGAGGCATCTTTCCCCCCCGCCCCCAGCGCCATCGAGGATTCCGTTATGGCGCTGATCGCCGAAGAGGAAGGCGCCTTTGAGCCTGCGGACTTCGCCGCGCCCGGCGGCTTTTCCTTCAAGGGCTGGATCGCCGCCGGAGTCGTCATGCTAGTATCGCTGGCCACGATTTTTTTCGGCATGGAATTTTCCAACGTCGCTCGCGCGGCCGGCATGTCATTCATGATTCCCATAGGAATCACGATTGGGATTTTGCTAACCGTCTACGGCGCGCTTTTTATCGGCAGCCACCTGAAAAAACTTTCGCAGCGCTTTGGGCTGGAGTCTTAGGCGAGGCGTTCCCGCTCATCCCTTGCGCGCGATTTTCGCCCAGGTGTCGCGCAGGCCCACGGTTTTATTGAAAACAGGCCTTCCGTCTTTGCCGTCGTCCGGATCGCGCGCGAAGTAGCCCAGCCTTTCAAACTGGAAATATTCGCCGGGCTTCGCCTGCGCAAGGCATGGTTCGCCCAACGCGCCGCCGGCGATCTCAAGCGAGTTTGGATTGAGGCCGTCGGTGAAATCGCCGGGAGAACCGTCCGCGCGAGGAGAGAGGTCCATAGGACGCTCCGCGTTGAAGAGATGATCGTAAAGGCGCGCCTCGACAGGAACGGCGTCCTGGGCGGAAACCCAGTGAATCGTGCCCTTTACCTTGCGCCCCTCCAAGGCGGCGCTTCCCTCGGCGTTTCCGCCCTTGGTCGCCGGATCGTAGACGCAGCGCGCGGCTACAATGTTTCCCGCCGCGTCCTTGTCAAAGCCGGTGCAAGTAACGACGTAGGCGTAGCGCAGGCGAACGGCGTTGCCGAGAAAAAGCCGGAAATATTTTGGCGGAGGCGTTTCCTCGAAATCGCCGCGCTCGATCCATAGCTCGCGGGTAAAGGCGATCTTGCGCGTTCCGGCGGAAGGATCCTCCGGATTGTTTACGGCCTCAAGCTCCTCTCGCGCGCCGTCCTCCCAATTCTCGATAATAAGTTTGAGCGGATTAAGGACGGCCATCACGCGCGCGGCGCGCTTGTTAAGATCCTCGCGCAGGCAAAATTCCAAAAAGGCAATATCAACCATGCTGTCGGTTTTTGAAATGCCTATGCGCGAGACGAAATTGCGAATCGCCTCCGGCGTATAGCCGCGCCTGCGCAGGCCGGCAATCGTGGGCATGCGCGGATCGTCCCAGCCTGAAACGCGACCCTCCTTCACAAGCCGGAGAAGCCAGCGCTTGCTCAATACCGTGTGCGTCATGCTTAGGCGCGCGAACTCGATCTGCCGGCTTGGATATTCCTCGGCCTCGCGAATAAACCAGTCGTACAAAGGCCGGTGAATCTCGAACTCAAGCGAGCACAGCGAATGGGTGATGCGCTCCTTCGCGTCCGACAAAGGATGCTGGAAATCGTACATGGGATAAATGCACCAGGCATCGCCGACGCGATAGTGCGTCTCGCGCCGAATTCGGTACATTACCGGATCGCGCATTACCAGGTTGGGATGCGCCATGTCGATTTTTGCGCGAAGGGTTTTTGCGCCGTCGGGAAATTCGCCCGCGCGCATGCGCGCGAAAAGATCAAGGTTTTCCTCGATGGAGCGATCGCGCCAGGGGCTGTTTTTTCCGGGAGGAGTTATGGTGATATTGCCCTTATCGGCGATGGCCGTCCCGCGATACTCGCGCATTTCCGCCTCGCTCAAGTCGTCGACATAGGCGCTGCCCTTCTTGATAATCTTGACAGCCGTGTCGTACAAAAACTCGAAATAGTCCGAGGCGTAATACTCGCGGTCCTCCCAATCGTAGCCCATCCATTTGATGTCGCGCTTGATCGCCTCGACATAGGAATAGTCTTCCTTTTCAGGATTTGTGTCGTCGAGGCGCAAATTGCACTTGCCGCCGAAGCGGTCGGCCATTGTGAAGGAAATTGAAAATGCCTTGCAGTGCCCGATATGAAGCCAGCCGTTCGGCTCCGGCGGAAAGCGCGTGCGCACCCTATCCGCGCGACCGGAAGCTAAATCTTCCTTTATAAACTCGCTAATGAAATCCGAGCCGACGCCTTCCGCGCCCTCGTTCGCATCCTTTTCCATGCCATAAGAATGGCGCGCCTAGGCAGGAAAGTCAACAGTCTGGCCGGCGCGATCATGCCGGGGCCGACCAGGCAAGCGCGAGCAAGCCCCCGCTCTACTTTACAATGCGCCTCGCGCGAGATAAAAGCCCTCGCTTTGCCGGCGATTCAGTCAGACAAAGAAGCAGGTAAACGGCGCAAAGCGCGGCCAGCGCAAGAGTCGTCGGTACGAAAAGAAGCGTCGCGATCAAGTATACAAGCGGAACCCACAAAAGCAGGGCCAATACGCGGGATGTCGCCTGCGCGACGCGATGCGCGATCTTCCATCTTTTAAGAAAGGCCGTTATCGCAAGCGTCAGCAAGGGCAGCCATATCAGGTAGCTTCCCTCGTGAAGAAACACCGCGGCGGCTATCGCGAGGGCGGAAAGGGCCAGCAGATAAATAGAAAAGAAAGTCGGCCTGCGCTTTTTTCTTTTTTGGAAAAAGAAATAGGCAATAGAAAGCGTCACGGCAAGCGCGCAAAGCGCATAGGCCCATGCGTAACTGAACAGCGCCATATTGCCGGGCAGGAGCGGGAAGAAAACGGCGTTGACGGAAGGCCCGCGCAAGCTTTCAAGGGAATTGCGCGCGGCGTAATCGGCGATGCCGGTTACCGTGGTCAAATAATGCCAGGCCGTATTCCTGTCAAGATGCCTGAGAGTATCGGCGGACGTGTGATAGTATTCGCCGCCTTCGATTACGGCCAGATTGATCCCGCGCCAGCCGTCTCGCAGAAAAAAAGAGAAGTCCGTGTAGGTGCGCAGCGCGTCGTAGGCCGGCTTTCCGACGGAAAACGCCAGCGGGCTGGGCGCGGCTCTGCGAAAAACATTCAGCATGGAGTGGGCGGCCGGCGAGGTTTCAAAAAGAATCAAGGCGCCGCGCGTGCCCTGCGAATCCAGGTTAACGATCATGTCGATTTTATCCCGCAGCTCCGGATGCGCGGCTATAAAGGCGCGAACGCCCAGCGCGGCGAATTCCTCGCCGTCGGTGATAATAAAATAAATATTATTGGCAAGAGCGTCATTCCCCGCGTGATCCCTCATCGCTTCCAGCATCGCGGCCACGGGAGTCATCGCGTCCACGGCGCCGGGGCTCTCCGGCCAACTGTCGTAATGGGAAGCGAACAGTATCGTGTTGCTTGCGCCGGGCGATTCAAGCCTGACAAAAATATTATGGGCGAAAAAAGAGTCGGGAAGGTCCGCGAACCTTGTTTTAATCCGCCCATCGGAAACTTGTTCTACCAGCTCCGCAAACGCAACTTCATCGTCGGTAATCCTTTGCAGCCATGCCTCGATCGCCTCCTCGCGCGTGTACGGCGTGGACTGAATCTCAGCGCGCAGCCCCATGCCTTCAACCTCCGCGACTATCAGCGCGCGGGCGCGGTCAAGCTCTCTCGTGCCAACAACGCGCGGCTCCGTCGCCATTCTTTCGATGTTGCGCATCATGCGCGCGAAGGCCGCCGAAGATTCGTCCGCCAAAGGAGGCTTGACCTGCATTAGCCCAAGCGCGATCCCTATCGCCAATGGCGCAGCGAGATAAAGCGCCGTAAGAAGTATCATTTTTGCTTTCATTGTTGTCTTCTTTTTGATGCAAAAATGCTAGCGTGAAAGAACCGTGTGCTCGATTTCCCGTAACTGCGATCGGTAAAGCCGCGCGATGCCGTCGCCGTAATCGGCAAGAAGCTGGATGATATTGCGCGGATTGGTCTCGCCGTCTGAGCCGTTTATGCGATCGCCGGCATCGCCAAGGCCGGGCATTATGTAGGCCTGTTCGTTCAGCATGGGATCCATCCAAAGCGTGTAAACCTCGCAGCCTTCAAGCGCGCGAACGGCTCGCAGCGCTCCTTTAAGCGCTGCGATTGCGTTAAAAAACTTTATTGACTTTGGCTTTACCCCGACTCCCAAAAGATATTTAACGATGGTAACAAGGCTTCCGCCCGTGGCGTTCATCGGATCGGCGAAAACCAAATCCTTGCCGTCCAGCGCCTCAAGGTTAAAGTACGAGCGGTCAAGGTCAAGCACGTATTCCATGTCGGTCTCGCGCTTGGAATCGTCGCGCCTGATGCTGAAAAGCGAAAAGGGAGTGACGTAGCCGCGCGAGGAATATTCCTGAATTTCCTTGCTCATGATCATCGAAGGCAAAAGCGCGCCGCGCAGCATGACGCACATCGCGGTGTTTTCGATTTTATCATCGATATTAGTGATTTTATGCACGGCGTAATTCTGCGTGGGATTGCTGACAGGAGTTTTAACGATAAGATAATTTTTTTGCGAGCCGGGCGCGCCGCCCCAGGCCAGCGTAAAAAGCTTTTCGTAGGCACGCTGGGTATAGTACACGAACTCGCCCTGCCCCGTGCGCACGTCGCGCAGTTTCGCTATTAGACGGGACACTTCCGGCTGGCTTTCCTGCGGGCTTCGGAAGCTATAGACGCTGATGTTGGGATTTTCCATGCAAATTTCCTTCATCACGTCGCCGATTTCATTGTACAGGCGGATGATGCC
>WRAL01000121.1 GCA_009780285.1 Treponema sp. | reverse complement strand
TGGCTAAAAAAGGGGAGGGGGCAGCGAGTCCGGCTAAAGCCGGACTTGCTGCCCCGAGGCGAAGGCGTCGCGCCAAAGCGCGCGCGCTTTAGCGCGCCGCCTTCGCCCTTATTCGGTCAGCTGCGCCGTGGCGCGGGTTTCCGGGTACAGGATGGCCGTTGCCGGCCCGTTTCGCAATAGCAGGGAAAGCAGGCGCTGAAGGTCCGCCGCCGTGACGGAGCTTATGTGCTCCGGCCGGCGCAGAAGGCGATCCAGCGTGTCGTCCAGCATCACCGCCGAGTTCACGAAGTTCCCGGCGATGAAGTTGTTGTTCTGCATGCTCACTTCCCAGGTCTGCAGCCCGGCCTGAATCGCGTCGGCAAGGGCGGATGCGCCAATTCCGGCGGCGGCCCGCGCCAGCGTGGCCTGCGTCGCGGCGATAAGCTCGGCGACGCGCGCCGGCTCGGCGGTGAACTGAACCTGCAGCATGTACTCGCCGACCGGAACCACGCTGTAGCTCGCGCCGGCCCAAATCGAGTAGGTGCCGCCTATGTTGTCGCGTATTTCCTGGAACAGAAGCACGTTCAGGTACTCGGCCAGGACGGAGGCCACCATCTGCTCCCTTTCGGTAAAGGCGTTCGGCCCCGGCGCGTGCCAGGACATGAAAACCACGCTCTGATCCTCGATGCCCCGGAAGATCTCGCGGGTCTGCGGGCCGGGCCGCCTTATGCCGAGGTTGGCCCATTGGTTAAGGCTTTCCGGCAGGCGCGGGATCGAGGCCAGGTAGGTGGCGACGTAGTATTCCATGAACTGCGGGGTAAGGTTGCCGACGAAGACGAAGGTAAAGTCCGCTGGGTTAAGGCCGCGCCGCAGGAAGTCAAGCGCCGCGTCCGCGTTCGCCAGGTCAAGATGCGCCAGCGCGAAGGGATCGAAGCGCGGGTCGTCGCCGGAGAGCATCCTGTCCACCTCGTCGCTGAAGACGTTTCTCGGGTTGTCGTCCCGGTTGGCTAGGATGCTGCGATAGCTTGCCATAAGCGACTCTATCGCCGAGGGATCCATGCGCGTGTCGGTGAAGGCCAGGTGAAGCATCTCGAAGGCCGCCTGCGCGTCCGCCGTCGTGGTCGAGCCGTTGAAGCCGCGCGTGTAGGCGTTCACGATTCGGTTGAAGGTTACCTGCCGCGCGGACATTTGCCTTTGCAGGTCGGGGAGGGACCAAGGGCCGATGCCGGAAAAGTCCGTCATGTTCGCGGCGAGCCGCGCCGAGATCGTCTGGCCGTCGGCGGCGGCGCTGGTCCAGCCGCCCCTCGCCAGCGCCTGCATCACGATTTCGTCGTTGCGGTTTTCCGTCTCGTAGAGGATCACCGTGGCGCCGTTCTCGAGCAGCCAGACGTGGGCGCCGGTGCGCGCGTCCACGGAGCGCGAGACGATCGCGCCGGGCTGCGGGGTCGTGGCCAAAAGCCTGTCCGCGACGATTCTCGCCTGCGGCGCCGCCGTGGCAAGGCTCGCGCGAGCCTGGATCATCTGCGCGATCCGCGCGTCGCCCGGAATGCCGGCCCTTTCCGCCTCCGGCGCGAAGACGAAGGCCTGAACGTCGTTAAGCGCGAAATAGTCTCGCGCCGCGTTGTTGATGTCCCTGTCCGTGATCCCCGGCAGCAGCGCCTCGACGGCGCGAAGCTGCCAGGCTATGCTCGGCGCCGCGCCTCCCACGACGAAGATGTCGGTAAGCGCGTTCATGAAGGACTGCGACTGCTGGGTGTTCGCCTCCATCGCGCGCCTGCGCATATTGGAAAGAAGCGTGTCGCGCGCCAGGGCGATCTCCGTGGCGTGGAACCCGTGGCGGCGGATGCTTTCCTGCGCCCGCAGAAGCTCCTCTATCGTCCCTTCGAACTGGCCGTCCCTGACGGAGCCTTCCAGAACGTAGAACGACGAGGACGGGCCCCACCTGTCTATGTATCCCCAGGCGCTGGAGAAGGGCGAGGCCGGATCCAGCGCCGCCTCGGCGAAGCGAAGGCTGACCATCTCGCTTATAAGCGAGT
Organism: Treponema sp.; assembly: GCA_009780285.1. Classification (GTDB taxonomy): domain Bacteria; phylum Spirochaetota; class Spirochaetia; order Treponematales; family Breznakiellaceae; genus WQXQ01. The sequence continues at coordinate 3,453 of WRAL01000121.1, read as the reverse complement.
CGATCAGGCCGACGCGGAACGAGGCTATGTCGCCGCGCCTGGGCGCCTGCGGCCTCGCGAAATAAAGAAGCGCGTGGGAGCTTGGAAGCTCGGCGTCGGTAAGGACGAGGGTGTCGAGGCTGCCCCTGCGCGGGGGCTGAAGGTCGAAGGTCGGCCTGGGCGTGGGGGCGGGAGGCGCCTGAATGTGGAAGTGGCCGGCGAGCGAGGCCTCCAGCGCGGCGCCGTCGAAGTCGCCGACGAAAATCAGCGACATGTTGTCGGCGCGGTACCAGCGGTCGTAGTAGCCGATCAGATCCTCGCGCGTGGCGGTCTCCAGCACCGCGAGCTGGCCTATGGGCATCCTTTCGGCGAAGCGCGAGCCTCCCAGCAGCGAGGGAAGCCAGCCTTGCCGGATTCTGTCCCAGGCGCCGAGCCTCATGCGGTACTCGTCGATCACCACCAGCCTTTCGGTCTCAAAGGTGTCCGGGTTGAAGTTTATCCCGCGCGACCACTGATCGATGACGGCCAGCGCCATCTCCGGAATGGCGCGAACGCCGTCCGCCCTGGTCTCGATGGGAACCTCTATCATGTAGACCGTCCTGTCGAAACTGGTGAAGGCGTTCACGTCCGGCCCGAACCTCATGCCGAGCGAGCGCAGGTAGTCCACGATCTCCGTGCCCGGAAAAAGATCCGTGCCCTGGAAGGCCATGTGCTCGACGAAATGCGCGAGGCCCTGCTCGCTGTCCGTCTCGACGAGCGAGCCGGAGCCGACGACCAGCCGGATAAGGGCGCGATCCGCCGGCATGGCGTTTTCCAGAATCGTGTAGCTCAGTCCGCTGGAAAGAACGCCCTCGCGCGCGTCCTCCATAAAGGGAACCGGATCGGACGGACGGCCAAGATTGCCCCAAGCCCCGCCGGGAATGCCGGCGCAGGCAACCAGCGCCGACGCGAGAAGCGCCGACGCGATAGGAACGAATGCCGCGAATAGCGCGGGCAAGGTTTTTTTCTGTTTCATTCGCGCATTCTACCGCGCGTCGCCTGTTTCCGCTAGCGCCGCCTTTGGATTAATGCCTTTTTTCCGCGATTTATCGCCGGCGCCAAATTCAAGCCCATTATTGTGGGCGAAGACCACAAGTCAAAAGGGAAAATCCGCCTTTCGAAACCAAGGATATTGACGATAGATCCGTATCCCGTTAGAATACGAATTAGGAAAACAGGCGTGGATAGCCAACAAGGAGATTACCACATGAAAAGGGCTTTTAAATTTTTGCGGGCCGCCTTGGCGCTGGCCGCGCTGGGCTTTTTCGCGGCGGCCTGCGACACGGACGGCGTCGCTGTCGAAACTTTCACCGTAACCTATCTCACCAACGGCGGCTCCCCCGTGCCCCCCTCGACAGTGCCCAAGGACTCAAGGCTGACCCTTCCGACGCCCCCGACGCGTTCGGGCATGGACTTCGACGCCTGGCACACGACCCAGAGCCTGAACGCCCCCTTCGATATCAACGCGCCCATCACCCGCAACATGACCCTCCACGCCAAGTGGAATAAGGCCGAAGGGCCGCCCGCGATCGAGTGGCACGCGAGCCGCGTTGAGGCCGCGATAACCGAGGCCGTCACGCTGACCTTTGCGCAGGAAGTCGAGCTGGACATAGACATGATAACGATCGGTCCCTCCACCCATTCAAGCCACGCGTTCAAGGGCGCCGCCGAAAAGATCTCCGTCGTTCCGGTCGAGGGTACCGCCTATTGGACCCTTAGCCTTACCACCATAACGGACGGCTGGATCGAGATCTCCATAAAAGGCGTGCCGGACCTTGACGCGGCGCCCGCAAGGGTCCAGGCGCTGAATCCCTACTCGTACCTTTATCTGCGCTTTTATCCGAACGCGCTGGACGCCGCGTTCCCCGGCAGCTCGGCGGAGTACTTCGAGGTGAGGGGAACGCGGGGGGACGTAGTGGGCGAGGACGACATGCCGCCGAAGCCGACTCGGCCGGGGCATGAGTTTTCCCGGTGGACAAGGCGGCCCGACGGCGGCGGCGGGGAAGTTGGCCCCGGCCAGGGAATAACCAACCTCGACGCCCACGCGCAGTGGGACCCACTGTTCTTCAACATCACCTTCGACATGAACGGCGCGGATACCCCGCAGATCGCTTCCATAACGGGCGTGCCCTGGGGCGGAAGCGCGCCTCTCCCTGCGCCCCCGCCGACCAGGGAAGGCCATTATTTCGCCGGCTGGTTTCACGCCACGACCGCCGGCCCCGAGTACGCCGAGGGCTTCAGTGACGTAAGGGCCGACATCCCCGCCCTGGCGCGGTGGATCCCCCATGAATTCACCATTAACTTCGAGATGAACGGCGCGGGCAGCGCGCCGATAGCGCCCATGCGGAACGTGCAATGGAACACGAGCAGGGCCCTCCCGTCGCAGCCGCCGACCAGGGCGGGCCATGACTTCCTTGGCTGGCACAGCGAGCGGGAAGGCGGCACGCGATACACGGCCTTCAATAACGTAAGGGAGAACATTACCGCCTGGGCAAGGTGGCAGGCGCATACCTTCACCGTCACTCTTAGGCCGGATCCCCAGCACCTTCCCGCCCCGAACGGCTCCCCTTACGGCGCCTATACGAACGTGAAATGGGGCGAAGGCCCGAACGCGCAGGATCCGACAAGGGACGGCTATTACTTCATTGGCTGGTTTGACGGGAACGGCGCAAGGTGCGATTTAACCGACATGCGGCTGGGAAAGGGCGAAACCCTTGAGCTTTGGGCAAGATGGACCCAGAACGTATACACCATCACCTTCATGATGAACGGCGCGGACAGTGCACAGATCCCGGCCATAACGAACGTGCCCTGGAGCACGAGCCGGCCCTTCCCGCCCGAGCCGACCAGGGCCGGCTATGCCTTCGGCGGCTGGCACAGCGCGGAGAGCGGCGGCCAGGAGTACCTCGGCGGCTTTAATAACGTAACGAGCAACATTGTCGCCTGGGCAAGATGGACCCCCCTGGCGTACACCATCTCCTTCGTCATGAACGACGCGGACAGCGCGCAGATACCGGCCATGACGAACGTGCCCTGGGGCGCAAGCAGGGATCTTCCGCCTGCGCCGATCAGGGCCGGCCATGACTTCGCCGGCTGGTGGAGCGAGGATAACGGCGGCGCGGAATACAAGGCCTTCGTCGATGTAAAGGAGCACATAACCGCCCGCGCAAGATGGGAGCCCCACCGCTTCAACATAGAATTCCGGATGAACGGCGCGGAGAGCGCGCAGATACCGACCATGACGAACGTGCCCTGGGGCTCAACCGTTGCGCTCCCGCCCGAGCCGACCAGGGCCGGCTATGTTTTCGGCGGCTGGCATAGCGCGGAGAGCGGCGGCCAGGAGTACCTCGGCGCCTTCAGCAACGTAAGGGCCAACATTGTCGCCTGGGCAAGGTGGATACCCATCCATACGGTAACCTTTTACCGGAATGACGG